>CAZPIZ010000304.1:0-2719 GCA_964586615.1 uncultured Acidimicrobiaceae bacterium
TCGAAGGGTCCCTTTCGGTGATCGCCGTGGCCTGCGCCGAGGTGGGCGTGCGGGTGTCCTGCTGCTATGAGGTCACCGACCCTAACGGCGTCACCTCAGCCGATCATCTCCCGTACCTCGGCGAAGTGACAGGCGCTCGGGTGCCCCTGGCCGCGGTCTTTGAGCTCCGGCACCTCCTGGGCGCAGATGTCCTGCGCCTTCCAGCAGCGGGTGCGGAACACACAACCGGAAGGCGGGTTGGCCGGGCTGGGCAGGTCGCCCTGGAGGATAATCCTTTCCCGGGTGTCCCTCATGCGGGGGTCGGGGATCGGAACCGCCGACAGGAGCGCCTGGGTGTAGGGATGCGCCGGCCGCTCGTAAATGTCCTTCTCGTCGCCGATCTCCATCACTTTCCCCAGGTACATGACCGTCACCCGTTCCGAGATGTGACGAACCACCGACAGATCGTGGGCGATGAAGATGTACGAGATTCCGAGCTCGGACTGGATCTGCTCCAGCAGGTTGATGACCTGCGCCTGGACGGACACGTCCAGAGCCGAGACAGGCTCGTCGCAGATGATGACCTCGGGGTTGAGGGCGAGGGCCCGAGCAACGCCGATTCGTTGACGCTGCCCCCCCGAGAACTGATGCGGATAGCGATTTAGGTGATCGGCGCTGAGGCCGACCCGCTCCAGCAGCTCGCCCGCCCTCCGGCGTTGGCTCTTGGGCGGCCCCCCGACACGATGGATCTCCCACGGCTCAGTGACAATGTCACCGACCGTCATCCGGGGGTTGAGAGAGGCGTAGGGATCCTGGAAGATGACCTGGATCTCTCGCCGCAGCTCGCGCAGCTCCTTCCGAGAGAGGGTGAAGATGTCTCGTCCCTTGTAGATCGCCTTCCCGGAGGTGGGTTCCTCCAGCCGGAGCAGGGTGTTGGAGATGGTCGACTTGCCGCACCCGGACTCCCCCACCAGCGCCAGAGTCTCCCCCCGGTATAGGTCGAAGCTCACATCCTCCACCGCCCGAACCTCGCCGATCCTCTTCCGGAAGATGATGCCCTGAGTAATGGGAAAGTGCTTCACGAGGTTCTGCACGCTCAGGAGTGGTTCGCCGCGCCCGTCATCGGTTACCGGCATCGAGCACCTCCTGGTAGTAGTGGCAGGCACTTCCACGGTTAGCCGACACCGGGTATAGGGGCGGTACCTCCCGGGTGCAGCGCTCCTGCATGAATGGGCAGCGCGGGTGGAAGGCACAGCCGGGGGGAATGCGCATCAGATCGGGCGGCGAACCGATGATGGGGTTGAGCTTCTTGCCCTTTTGGTCGGCTCGCGGGATCGATTGGATCAGGCCCAGCGTGTAGGGGTGGGCAGGGCTCACGAACAACTCCCCGATGGGGGCGGTCTCGGCGACCTTGCCCGCATACATCACCACTACCCGATCGGCCACCTCGGCCACTACCCCCAAGTCGTGGGTGATGAGGATGAGGCCCATTCCCGTGTCCCGCTGAAGATCAGCGAGAAGCTCCATGACCTGGGCCTGGACGGTCACGTCCAGGGCGGTGGTCGGCTCGTCGGCGATCAGAATGTCTGGGTCGAGGGCGATGGCCATGGCGATCATGACCCGCTGGCGCATCCCCCCCGAGAATTGATGGGGAAAGTCGTTCACCCGAGATCGGGCCGAGGGGATCCGCACTCGCTCCATCAGCTCGATCGCCTTCTCGGTCGCCTCGCTCTTCGAAGCACCCCGATGCTGGCGGAACATCTCCCCGATCTGGAAGCCGACCGTAAAGACCGGGTTGAGGGAGGTGAGGGCATCCTGGAAAATCATGGCGATCTTCTGTCCACGAACCCGGCGCCGCTCGGACTCGTCCAAGGTGAGGAGGTCGACACCCCGGAACCGGACCTCCCCATTGGTGACGAAGCCGGGCGGCGTGTCGAGAATCCCCATGACGGCCTGGGCGCTCACGCTCTTGCCGGAACCCGACTCACCGAGGATGGCCAGGGTCTCCCCTCGGGCGAGGGTGTAGCTGAGGCCGTTGACGGCATTGACCACCCCGTGGTCGGTGCGGAACTCGACGTGAAGGTCGGACACCTCCAACAGCGGACCTTTTTCGAACGGGTCGCGGTCGAAGGAGTCGAGGTATTGGATCTCTTGGGTCACGTCAGCGCAGCTTCGGGTCGAAAGCCTCGCGCAGAGCGTCGCCCAACATAATGAAGCTGAGGACGGTGATGCTCAAGAACAATCCCGGGAACAACAACAGGTGAGGCGCCTGGAGGATGCGGTTCTGGGCGATCGAGATCATGAGGCCCCAGGAAATGGCTGGGAGTTGCAGGCCGACACCCAAGAACGACAGGGTGGCCTCGGCGGCGATGACAATCCCGATCGTGATGGTGGCATACACGATCACCGGGGCGATGGCGTTTGGCAGGATGTGCCGGACAATGATCCGCAGGTCACTGGCACCCAGCGCCCTGGCGGCCCGCACGTAGTCCATCTGCTTGGTCGAGAGGATCGACGAGCGCAGCAATCGGAACATGGTCGGCCAGCCGAACACCACCAGCACGAAGCTGACCTGACCAAGCCCCTTCTCACCCAGCACGCTGAGGAACACGATCCCGGCGAGGATGAAGGGTATGGCGAACCAGATGTCAGCGATGCGAGCCAGGAGCGTGTCCCAGAGGCCCCCGTAGTACCCGGCCAGCGCCCCCAGCACGAGGGCCACCAGCGTGGAGCCCCCGGT
>CAZPIZ010000305.1:0-2715 GCA_964586615.1 uncultured Acidimicrobiaceae bacterium
AGAGCCGACCGCAAGAGGGCACGGAGGCTGATGGCCCCTTTTCCTTCCGAGTTGGCGGGTCTGCCCTCCAATCGGATGACATGCCCGGGAAGGGACAGCTCGGCAGCGTCTTCGATTGTGACGGTCCGCTCACCCTCGGGCACGGCGCCGGCCAGGAGATTGAGAAGGGTGGTCTTGCCGGTGCCGGTGCCCCCGCTGACCAAGATGTTCTTTCGCCCCACCACCAATCCGAAAAGAGCCGCACTCTGGGCTTGCGTGATCGAGCCACGGTCGACTAGATCGTCCAGGGACGAGATCGAGCGGACGAATCGACGGATTGCCACGACCGGGTGATCGACCGCGGCCGGTGGAATCACGGCATGAAGACGGCTTCCGTCGGGAAGCCGGGCGTCGATCGTCGGCGATGCCCGGTCGAGTCGGAGACCAAGGGGAGCGATCACGCGCTCAACCGCGGCTACAACCGCCGAGTCGTCGGGAAAGACGACTTCGGTCCGGACCAGTTCACCGCCCCGCTCGACGAAGACAGCGTCGGGCGCATTGACCAGAATGTCGGAAACCGTCGGGTCACGAAGAAGCATCTCCAGAGGTCCAAGACCAACAAGGCCGTCGATCACCTGCTCGAACAGCACCTGTCCGGCCAAAGGGGCCTCCACTGCCGCCAGCCGCCTGACCGCTGCACGAAGATGCTCGCGGTCGAGTGGCACATCGGAGTCAATGAGCGCTCCGGTCAGGCGGTCGGTCAGGGCCACGGGAGCTCCCACACCTGCGACCAGGCTCTAACCCACCTGCCCCGCGGCTCCGACCGGAGAGTCAGCAAGCGGCTCAGAGCGGATCGATCCAGAGCCGGCAGTACCGGACCGGGACCGGGGGCGGTATCCCGGCCCGATGTGATGGACTGCCAAACAGCAGCCCGTCCTCCCCCGGGTTGGAGGATGCCTGGAAAGAGTGGCACCACCGGAACCACTGGCCAGGGCCAGGGTCCGCCGGTGGCTGGCAGCCGCAACACAATCGCAGGCCACTGCTTGGCAAGAGCCTCGATGATGAAGGCGGCTGGTTCCCACCCGATCCCGCCGTTGCGGAGCAATGCCACACCGGAACTCTGATTGCTGGTCAATCTGGGGAAAAGTTCCGATCTGGTCGGGCCCTCTCCCACCAATTCGGCCAGCGATCGCGGGCCCGGATACCGGGGACCGGCCGGATCGAGATCGATCACCAGGGCCGGTCGGGCGGCGGCAGCTCCCAGGCCGACCGGGGCCACGACCGACAACACCTGATCGCCTTCGGTGTGGAGTCCGATAACAGTTGCTCTAGTGCGACCCATGCCGTCACCGTATGGATTGGGGACCGCTCGTCCAACCCCTTGCCAAACACATATAGCTATGTCATAAGTGGAGGCTTCCGTAGACTTCGCACATGGGTAGTGCAAATGGATCGGAGTGATGCCACGAGGTCTGGTGTGACTGACACCAAGGACACCGATCACCCGATGGTCGGGGCAGCGTTCTTCGATCTCGACAAGACGATCATCGCCAAGTCCTCAACCCTGGCCTTTTCCCGACCGCTGTTCAAGGCAGGACTCCTGAACCGAACGTCTCTGTTGAAGGCGGGCATCGCCCAGGCCTACTACCAGATGTTCGGGGCCGACCACGATCAACTCGAGCGGATACGACAGGAGCTGGCCGATCTCACAAAGGGATGGGACAAGATCGAGATCGAGCGCCTGGTCGCCGAGACGGTCGATGAAGTCGTGGCGCCGCTCGTTTACGCCGAGGCTCTTGTGATCATCGATCAGCACCAACGGGCCGGACGCAGGGTCGTGGTGGTCTCGTCTTCACCGGTCGAGATCGTCAAGCCGCTATGTGAATACCTCGGCATCGACGATGTGATTGGAACCCGACCCGAGATCGACGCCAACGGCAAGTACACCGGGAACATCGAGTTCTATGCGTACGGGCCCGGAAAGGCCGAAGCCATCAGGGAATTGGCCGCACGCGACGGTGTCTCGCTTCCAAGCTCGTTTGCGTACTCCGATTCGGCGACCGACCTCCCGATGATGGAGACGGTCGGACACCCGGTGGCGGTCAATCCCGACCGTGAGCTGAGGGAGATCGCAATGGCCCGGGACTGGCAGATCCTCGAGTTTGAAAGACCCGTCACTCTTCGGGCCAGGATCAACCTGCCCAAGTCGACGCCGATCATCTCCGGGGCAGCCGTTGCAACAGGGGTGGCGACGGCGCTGACGGTGTGGGCTCTCAAGTCGAGACGCAGCCGGACCTGAAAGCCTTACGCCAGGAAAGCGGTGCGCGGGTACGTCTCGATCCGGCCCCCGTTGGCTGCCACGAGACCCGCCGGATTGACCCACAGCTCTGATGGTGGGTTTGCCACAGCCGCGACCAGGGCGGCGGTGCGCAGAACCTCCGGTGGACGAAACGACACGAGGCTCGATCGATCGATCCCACGGCTCAGGATTTGTCCCCTGGTCATTTTGATGGCCTCGGCCGCCATTTGATATTGAACCAGCCCGTCCTCCGAACCCATCGCCGCCAGCATGTCATCGATGGTGGCGACGGTGGCCGCGTCAGGAGGCGAGTCTTCGACGAACACCACCAGTTCGACATCGTCCGCCAGATGATCGAGCCGCAGCAGCAGCGTAGGGGTGTGGACCAGGATGGTGGGTCCGACCCGGCGCCCCCCAAGAACACCGAACACCACCAC
>CAZPIZ010000306.1:0-2713 GCA_964586615.1 uncultured Acidimicrobiaceae bacterium
CTGCGTCGGAAGGCCATCCTGATCGCCAAGGTCCAGGACGAGGCCGGCCATGGTCTCTACCTCTACTCCGCCGCCGAAACCCTTGGTGTTACCAGAGACGAGATGATGGAGTTGCTGCATAACGGCCGCCAGAAGTATTCGTCGATCTTCAACTATCCGACCCTCTCGTGGGCGGATATGGGCACGATCGGGTGGCTGGTTGATGGCGCCGCTATCACCAATCAGGTCATGCTCAAGCGTTGCTCCTACGGACCCTATGCCCGGGCGATGGTCAAGATCTGCCTGGAGGAGTCGTTCCATCAGCGCCAGGGCTACGAGATCATGCTCACCCTTTGCAGGGGGACAGAGGAACAAAAGGCAATGGCTCAGGACGCCCTCGACCGGTGGTGGTGGCCGTCGCTGATGATGTTCGGTCCCCACGACTCCGAGTCCACCCATTCCGAGCAGTCAATCGAGTGGAAGATCAAGCGGGTCAGTAACGACGATCTCCGCCAGCAGTTCGTCGACATGACCGTTCCCCAGGCCGATTTCCTCGGGCTGACAATCCCCGATCCCGATCTGGCGTGGAACGAGGAACGGGGCCACTATGACTTTGGTCCGATCGATTGGGATGAGTTCTGGGCTGTGGTCAAGGGCAACGGACCGATGAACCGCGAGCGGATCGAGCACAAACGCAAGGCCTGGGAAGAGGGCGCCTGGGTGCGAGAAGCAGCTGTCGCCTACGCCGCCAAACAATTGAAGGCTGCCTCTTGAGCTATTCGGTCCCCAAGATCGCCGGCGAAGCCGAGGTCACGGTCGGCCGCGACGAGACCGCCTCGCAATGGCCGATGTGGGAGGTCTTCATCCGCCAGCGCAGAGGGCTTTCCCATGTCCACGTGGGCAGCCTCCACGCTCCTGACGCCGAGACGGCGTTGCTGTCGGCTCGTGACGTCTACACCCGGCGAGTGGAAGGAGTGAGCATCTGGGTGGTGACCTCGACCGAGATCACCGCCTCCGATCCCGACGACGCTGATGCCTTCTTCGACTCGATCGAAAAGCCCTACCGCTACGCCACCCACTACGAGATTCCCGACGAAGTGGGGCACATGTGAGCCAGTCGCCAGTCCCTACGAGACAGGAACCTCAAACCTCGAACCTCAAACTTCGAACCTCTTTCGCCGAGGTGCTAGGGCATGCCGATGACAACCTCGTTATTGCCCAACGGCTTTCGGAGTGGGTGGCCTCGGCTCCCGACCTCGAGGCTGACATTGCCCTCGCCAACATCGCTTTGGATCATCTCGGGGTTGCCCGGGCCCTTCTTGCCCGCGCCGGCGATCTGGAAGGTCAGGGTCGCGACGAGGACGATCTGGCCATGCTCCGCTCCGAGCGCGAGTTCACCAACCTCTTGCTGTGCGAACTCCCCAACGGTGACTTCGCGCAGACCATCATCCGTCAGTTCCTGTTCGACGCCTACCAGCTCGGCTTGTGGGAGCTTCTTTCCAACCACTCCGACCCCACCCTGGCCGGCGTGTCCGAGAAGGCGCTCAAGGAAGCTCGCTACCACTTCCGCTTCTCGTCGTCGTGGGTCGTCCGTCTCGGTGACGGCACCGAGGAGAGCCACCGAAGGATGGAGGCGGGCCTGGCCGCGGTGTGGCGTTTCGTCGACGAGATGTTCGAGGACTATCCGACCCTGCGGGGGAGCTGGGATCAGCTGGTCGACCCCGTTCTCTCGGAGGCAAACCTGGTCAAACCCATCGAGAGCCATCAGCGGCGTGGTGGGCGCGACGGCATCCACACCGAACACCTGGGCCACATGCTCGCCGAGATGCAGTGGATGACCCGGGCCTACAAGGGGGCAAAATGGTGACTGCAACCATCCATCCGCTGCTTCTAATTAACACGGTCATGGACCCCGAGATCCCGGTGGTTTCCGTTTGGGATCTGGGCATCGTTCGCTCGGTGGAGACCGAAGGCAGGCGGGTCATCGTGACGATCACTCCCACCTATTCGGGTTGCCCGGCGATGGACACCATCCGCTCGGAGATAGTCGCCACCCTGGCCGAGCATGGCTACGAGGCAGACATAAGGACCGTCTATTCGCCCGCCTGGACCACCGACATGATCAGTCCGGTTGGGCGCCGCCTTCTCGGGGAGATCGGCATTGCCCCGCCTGGTTCGGCTAGCGAGGCCCTGTGCCCGCGATGCAAGTCGGACAACACGAGGGTCGTGAGCGAGTTCGGCTCGACCGCCTGCAAGGCCCTGATGGTCTGCTCCTCGTGCCAGGAGCCCTTTGATCTTTTCAAGGAGCTCAATTGAGCGGCCCCTCCTTTCACCGCCTCAGGATCACGGAGGTAACCCCCTTGACCGATGAGGCGGTGGCGGTCACCTTCGACGTTCCACCCGAACTGGCCAGCAATTTCGCCTATCGGGCCGGTCAGCACGTCACCGTTCGGGCCCAAGTAGACGGTGCCGACGTGCGGCGGAGTTATTCGATCTGTGCCAATGCCAACAGCGGGAAGCTGCGGATCGGCGTAAAGCGCCTTCCGGGAGGGGCCTTTTCCACCTGGGCCACATCCCGGCTCAAAGCCGGGCTGGAATTGGAGGTCATGCCACCGGTCGGCGAGTTCATCGTCGATTCTCAGCCCCGCCACTATGGGGCGGTGGTCGCCGGCAGCGGAATCACCCCGGTGCTGTCCTTGGTCTCAACCACTCTTGAGACCGAGCCCGGTTGCCG
>CAZPIZ010000307.1:0-2705 GCA_964586615.1 uncultured Acidimicrobiaceae bacterium
CTAAGGTTATAGGCCGCGCTTTTCACGGCTTATTGCCTTCAGATTCGCCACCGAGGCCGCTTCGGCCAGACGACGGCGGGCATCCTCGACCGCGTCGAGACCGGCGAATCCGGCGGAGGCGACCGCCTCCTCGACCGCCGCTCCCACCCGGGTCGCAACCTTCCGCCCCATCCGTCGGCCGATCCAGCCGGCATGGAGGCTGAGCACGAACCCGAGGAGGAGGCTCAGGGCGAGAGAAGCGGAGATCAGCACGAGCGGCATCGGGACCGGGCCCAGATAGGGAACGTCGACGGTGGCGACCAGGAGGCCGCCCGGCCCGAAGATGACGGTCAGATACCACGCGACCGCAAACAACAGGACGGCCCCGGCGATGAGTTGAACGAATCCGACCACCGGCCACAAGATGGAACTGGGCACGGCCAGCTCGCTGGCTGCATGACGGGTGGAGCGGTCGAGCGCCCTGGTCACCGCCGTCTCGGCGTCCTCTGCTCCCAGCGTTTTGAGAACCGCCGGTCGGGTGGCGGCGGGGACCGCCCCGGCGGCTTTGACCAGGGCAGAGCGGACCGGGTTGAGAACGTGGCCCAGGCTCCCCCGCCGACGCCACTCGGCCAGATAGGCAGCCGGGTCGGCCTTTCGCCGCTTCCGCCCCGTGATCAAGGACAGCAGGGCGAGGATCCGGGCCAGGAGCGATCCACCCTGGCGGCGGGCCATGTGCAGCACCGCCTCCTGCATCTGGCGGGAAACCCCGGTCGGATCGACGAGAGCCATCGCCCCCTCGACGGTTCTGGCAATCGCCCCCTCCCTTTCTTCGGTGGGAAGCAGCGGTGAGTGGGGCCGGCCCGGTTCCAGTCCTGCCGCCCGGGCAATCGAATCCACTTCGGTGGCGGCGTCGGTAGCGAGCTTGGCCGCCACGATTGCCTTGGCGTCGGCCGCCCGGTTGAGCTCGGCGCGTAAGTCGTCGATACCGAAGCCGTCGGCGGCCGAAACCATGTCGATGGAAGCCCGCTCGATCCCATCGGCGGCCAACCGACTTCGGAGGTCGTCGACCAGCATTTGTCGCTGTAGGGAATCGAGGCGGTCGGCCTTGTTGAAGACGAACCGCATCCGCTCGGCGTGGGGTGCCAGGCGACGGAGATAGTCGTGCAGTCTTTCGTCGTCGTACTTCTCGGGGTCGACCACCCAGGCCACCACGTCGATGCGTGGCAACAACCCGTCGACGGCGGCCCGATGCTCTATACGGACGCTGTCGACGTCGGGCAGGTCGAGGATCGCCACCCCCGACAGATCGGTCCGGTCATGCCCGAGGACCCTCTCGACCCCCAGCCAGTCGAGCAGCGGACGAAGCTCCTCGCGGGCATCGTTGGCCACCCAGGCGAGGGGCTTTTCGGTGGTGGGTCGCAATGCCCGGGCCGGGCTGACCGTCACACCGGCCAGGGCGTTGAGCACCGACGACTTGCCGACCCCGGTCCCACCGGCCAGGGCCAGCACGTACACCTCGCCGGGAAAGCCAAGCCGCCGCTCGGTCCGCTCCACCAGCGCCCGAGCCGAGCGGGCATGGTCGGCCAGCCCGAGATCGGCTGCGGCGGCCGCCGCCCCTTGGAGACGCTCAAGCGAGGTCATGCCGGCACCGACCGGGTGGCGGCGTGGGCGGCTCGCCGCAGCTCCGAAGCCAGGTCGGTTCTTTCCGCCATCGCGCCAAGGGCGAGAACGAATCGTTGCTGTTCCGCTGCGAAGACCGAATCGAGGATTTCATCGAGCCGGGCCCGGGCCCGGTTGACAAAGGCGGCGACGTTGCCCTCGCCGAAGATCGCCTCCAACAGCTTCTGATTGAGGACGGCGGTGGCGGCGCCGATCCCCAGCTCGGCCCCGGTGAGACCGCCGGTGTGGACGAAAACCGCCAGGATGGCGCTGGTCCCGAGGACGTTGAGACCGATGCTGGCCGCCTGCGCCCTTCCCTTGCGCTGGGCGCCCATCACCCGGATCTCATCGCCGATCACCTCCATCCATTCCTCCAGCTGCGCATTCAGCTTCGGCGCCATCCCCGGCGAGGCTCCCCACAGCCCCGCCTCCTCGGAGAGCGCCACGGCCCCGTGCGGTTCGTCGACCCAGACGGCCGCGGTATGTGAGGCGGCGGTGTCGGCATGGCGCACCACCGACGCCACCAGATCGGAGAAGGCGGCCTCCCGCACCTCGGGGGCGGGGGGCGAAGGTCGCAACAGGTTGCGGATGCCAGCGGCAATCCTGCCCACCCCTTCGGAGAGGAAACGGGCCAGCGGCCCGGCGTTGACGAAATCGAGCCACTGGCGGAGGACCTCGGTGCGGAGGAAGGAGCCGCTTTCGATCTCCCGAGTCAGCTCGTTTCGCGCCGCCCGGTATCTCGACTCAAGCGCATTGCGAAGCGAGGCGGCCGCCCGCTGTTCCCGTTCCACCTCGGCGGCGATCTTCTCCACCGCCTCCGGGAGACCGGCGAGGGCATTGTCGAGGCTGCGCCGGGCCAGCGATCGTCGCTCCTCGTCGCCCCGGCGAAGCCGTTCGATCGCCTCGAGGATTGGTCCGACCGCCTGCCGTTGCAGACCGTCGGTGCCGGGGTCAATCGCACCCTCGGGGACAGAGAGCACTTCGAGATTGCCAAAGGCTCCCTGGCGGTCGAGCTCTCCCCGCTCGATCAACGACCGGTAGTCGGCCATCACCGCCGCCTCCTCGGC
>CAZPIZ010000308.1:0-2695 GCA_964586615.1 uncultured Acidimicrobiaceae bacterium
CAACCACTATCCGAGGCGGGAGTCAAAACCAAACGTGAGGCGTTCCTCCACCTGATAGGGCACCGGGATGTCCCCGGTCTCCCGATTGCCATTGACGAGGCGGCGGCCAATTTCGGCAAACCAGGTGTTGTTGGGAACCACCCAGGGCCACAATCTCAGCCCTACTCGGGCCCCTACCATGGCCCCGACCATCGAGGCCATCTCGCTCCCACCCAGCCTTGCCGCGGTCTCGATGAGACGGTACGGCTCGATCGAAGGAGAGGCTGCCAGGAGGATGGCGACGAGAGGTGTCTCCGAGGTTGGGGGTTTTCCTCGTTCGGTAACCATGGTCAGCAGATCGATCCCCGGGCTCCCGGCCCAACTCGCCGCCTCGCGCAGCTGAGCCGGCAGACGTCTGGCATCGTCCATCCGGCTGTAGAGATAGTCCTCCGCCCCGATCTGGGCCAGGGCCCCTTCGATCAGCTCGGCCGAGCCTTGGAGGAGGTCGCGACCGACCTGGCCAAAGGAGGAGGCGGCTACCGCCCCGGCGACGGCGGCGGCTCCGACGACCGAAGAGGCATCGATGTGGGTGACCCTGGCGACCGACATGGCGGCGCTGACAAGGCGTTCTGGATCTCGACGAAACCAAACCCCGACCGGGTAGACCCGGGCCGCCGGTTCCGAAGAGGGCTCGACGGTGGCGGCGCCCTCACCGCGCGAGCTTGCCTCGAGCCACGCCAGAAAGCTGTCCGACGGCGCCCGGTAGACGGAAGGGTTCTCGGCATCTGCCGCCAGTTCCTTCCATTCTTCCGCCAGCAAAGCCCGGTCAATGTCGTCGTTACGCAAAATGTGGTAGGAGACAACCGTGGCTTGTTGGGTTAGGGCCGAATAGCCGACCGAACTGTTCCCTCCGGCGACGTCGCCAGCAGCGGCGCCCAACATCGCACCTGCTCCTTCTCCGTTCAGGAGCGAAAAGAGGGGGGTGCTCGGGTCCGACACAGACGTCGTGAGGCTAGCTCGGTAGCCTGGATGCCCAAGTGCAAAGGTTGCTCCTCGTCGCCAATCCCTCTTCGTCCCAGTTCACCGGGGGCGGGCATCGCTCCGTTGTCCGGATCCTGCGACGCCGCTTCGAGGTCGAGACAGCCTGGCCTCAGTCACCCGAGCACGCCCGAGCGCTCACCTCGCAAGCGGTTGCCAATGGGTTTGAGGTCGTGGCCGCGATGGGGGGCGATGGTGTGGTTCACCACGTAGGTCACGTCCTCGCCGGGACCGAGACCGCATTGGGCGTGATCCCCACCGGCACCACCAACGTCTATGCCCGGCTTTTTGGCATACCCCACAAGCCGACCGCCGCAGCCCGGCTGTTGATTGGTGCCCACCTTCGTCAACCCACCTCTTTGCTTGCCATCGACGGCCATCAGGACCAGGGGGAGGTTCGACGGCACGCTCTGTTCGCAGCCGGCTTCGGATTTGACGCAGCCGTCGTCCGGGCTGCCGAGCAGGAGCCCTATCGCAAGTATCACTTTGGAGGCCTCCACTACGCGCGAACAGCAATCCGCATCCTGCTGTCCGATTATCGAAAGCGGCGTCCCCACATCCGGGTCACCGCCGGAAGCCGTGCCACCGACGCCGTCGCCGTGCTGATTCAGTTCCAACCGGTCTACACCTACTTTGGGCGTAGGGCTCTGCGGTTGAGCCCCGATCTTCCCGATCCGATGTCTGCTCTCGTGGTCGAATCGCTACCCGCTCGCCGGCTGCCGAGGATCGGTGCAGGGTTGCTCGGAGGAGCCGACCTCGATCGTTTGCCTGGAATGCAGGTCTGGACCGGTCTGAACTCGATCGCCTTCGAAGCCGACCCACCGGTGTGGGGGCAGGCCGACGGCGAAATGACAGGTGCCTGGAAGGCGGCCTCGGTCTCGCTGCGACGGGAGGCGCTTCAGGTGCTGGTGCCGGCGCCGTCCGTTCGGTAAAAAGCGAGCGGCGTCACCGCCAATGCGATTCCCTCCTTGTCAAAGCGCCCCTTGAGCCGACGTAGTGCTTCTCGTTGGATGGCCCATCGGTCGGCCGGACGGACCCTGACCAATGCCCGAAGGACTATCCCAGTGTCCCCGAGGCGCTCGACTCCCTGGACTTCGGGTCGGTCGAGGAAGACCTCCTTCCACTGGTCATCCATGGCAAACCTGGTCAGCTCGTCTTCGAGGACTCCGATCGCCCGATCGAGATCGTTGTCGTAGCTAACCGCCAGGTCCAGCACCACCTGGGCAAAGCCCTGGGTCATGTTGGTCGCCACCCGGATCTCGCCGTTTGGTATGTAGTGGACGTTGCCGGAAATGTCGCGAAGCACGGTGACCCGCAATCTGATCTCCTGGACCTCTCCACCGACCCCTACGAGCGTGACCACATCGCCGATTCGGAACTGGTCTTCGAGCAGCAGCAAGAACCCGGCTATGACATCCTGTACCAGCTTCTGGGCGCCAAACCCGATTGCCACCCCCACCGCCGACCCCACCGCGAGGAAGGGAGTGATCGGCCATTGCCACACCCCGGCGATGACAGTGAGAATGGCGGTGATCAGCACCACCACGAGCAACAGTCGCCGTACCAGTGACCAAAGAGTTGTGGCTCTCGTACCCGGCTCCCCCCGACGCGAGATCCGCTCGACGAACTTGTGCCCCGCCCGGGCGGCGATGAAGTAGGCGATCCAGAACAGCCCGAT
>CAZPIZ010000309.1:0-2676 GCA_964586615.1 uncultured Acidimicrobiaceae bacterium
TTGGAGAGGTGGCCGAGTGGTCGAAGGCGCTCGCCTGCTAAGCGAGTGGAGGGTGATTAGCCTTCCCGAGGGTTCAAATCCCTCCCTCTCCGCAAAGTTGGGTTCTTGCCACCCAGACGGTGCGGAAAACGCACCGTCCGGGTCGCGAAAGGCGTGGTTTATACCGCCTTGACCCAATTTGCCACCAGCGCGCCGAGCATCGGCAGGGTCATCGGTCCACTTCCCAGCACCGTGTCGTGGAAGCTACGGATGTCGAAGCGGCCGCCGAGGGCGGCCCTCGCCTCCTCCCGGAGCCGGAAGATCTCGATCTGGCCGGCCTTGTAAGCCAGTGCCTGACCGGGCATGCCGATATAGCGATCAACCTCGGTCTCGATCGACTGCTGATCGACCGCTGTCCATTTCTGTAGGAACTCGACCGCCTGCCGTCGGCTCCAACCCAGGGCGTGAACTCCCGTGTCCACCACCAACCGCCCGGCTCTCCAGGCGTCGGCCGATACCATCCCGAGCCGGTCGATGTCGGATGTGTAGAGCTTCATCTCGTCGGCCAAGCGTTCGGCGTACAACCCCCAGCCCTCGACGTAAGCCGTCGACACCGCCCTCTTCCTGAACTCGGGGAGTCCCGACAGTTCCGACGCCAGCGTCAGTTGAAAATGGTGACCAGGGTTGGCCTCGTGAAAGGCCACCGCCTCGGCGGCGTAACGCAGTCGTTCGGTCGGCTGGTGGGTGTTGATGAAGTAGGTCCCGGGCCGCGATCCGTCGGATGCGGGCGGGAAGTAGTAGGCGGGTGGGGCGTTCTTGGCGAGGAAGGCCGGAACCTCTTGGACCGCACAGATCCCTATCGGTCGGAGGTTGAACCAGGAAGCGGCCGCCTCCCAGGATCGGGTGACGATCTCCTCGGCGTGGCGGACGATCTCTTCGGAGGTCGAGTACCGCAGAGCCTCATCCGTCCGCAGTCGATGAAGGATCTTGGGGAGGTCGGCGGTTCTGAACGCTCTCTCACCGATCTCCCGAAACTCATCGGCGTGCAACCCTTGCGTCTGCCCCAGACCGATGTCGTGTAGCTCCTGCGGTGTGTAGGGGAGGGTGGTGAAGACCGCCACCATCTTGGAGTAGATCTCCTCTCCACCCGGGATGTGACAAAGGCCGGAGTGGTCTTCGTCTCTCGCGCTCGGGAGCATGCTCTCGGCTCCCTTTCGATAATCAGCGAAGGCGGGCCGGATCTGGTCGGTGGTCAGGACTGACATCTGCTGGCGCCACCCATCGAGCCCGGCCCATCCCTCGGGCCCGGGGAGGCTGGCGAACGGGTCGCTGTCGATGGGGGAGGCGAGATAGTCATCGACCTGACTCAAGACCCGCTCTACATTGGCGGCGGTGGGTGTCCTTCCGGCTGCGACCTCTTCCCGATGAAGGGCAAGAGCGTCGGTGAGAAGACGCGGCACCTGCCGATATCGCTCATAGAGAGCCTCGGCTTGGGCAGCGTCGTGGGCTGCTGTCTGGCCGGCGTAACTCAGGAGACCACTCACCGGTCCGGTCAACGGGTCGCACGACGCCACCAACACCCTGGTCTCGATCATGGTGAGGGCGTCGGAGGCCTCTGAAATCAACATCCCGCGGGTGAGGCTCTGCTGGTGATCGAAACCCGATGCGTCGACGGCTGCTGCCTTCTCCTTTATGTCCCCGAGCTTGCTGGCGTAGATCTGGAGTGCCTCCTCGCTGAGGTCTTCGAGCATGCCATCGAAGCGGCGGTCACCGAGCAGAGTGGCCATCGACGGGGAGTTCTCGAGTGTGAGATCCCAGAACCGATCCGAAAGAGTTTCGAGTTCGCTCATTGGCCGATTGTGACATCTCTGCCGGTGGGCCGCCGGGCGCCTGGCTCTGTAGGCTGCCGGACCCGATGACCGAGACAGTCTCCGAGAAGGCCATCCGCGTTGTCAGCGCCGGTGATCGCAGCGGGTGGACCCCACTCATGAATCCGCCCGGGGCGATTGGTCGGGAGCAGGAGCTCTTCTCGACCGCCGCCGGGTCGCTCACCACCGGCTTCTGGGAGCGCCAGCCCGACACGTGGCCCTTCACTCGCACATACGACGAGGTCTCCCTCATCCTTGAGGGCGATGCCGACATCCTGACCGACGACAACCGCACCCTCACCCTTGGTCCCGGCGATGTCCTGATCACCCCCAAAGGCACATCGGGGACCTGGGTGATCCGCCAGAAGATCGTGAAATTCTGGGTGATCTACGACGGTTAGAGCCAGTTCGGAACCGCCGCCATGCCTACGGGCGAACGGGACGAGGTCATCGGCCCGTTTCTGTGGGCCAGTCGATTGTGACGCGGCTGGCGCTCTCTGGGTGGCGTTTGAGCCAACTCAGGGCGAAGGGGCAGAGAGGCACGACGGTGAGCATGTTTTGCGCTCCAAAGTCGAGAGACGCTTCTACCAACAAGCCGCCCACGCCTTGTCCTTCGAGTGCTTCGGGCACCTCGGTGTGGACGAGGACCAGCCGCTTTCCGCGATGACGGTAGACAAGTTGAGCGAGCTGTCCTTGAGTCTCGATTTCAAACCGGCTGCTGCTGGTGTTGTTTACCACTGGTCCCATTGTCTCCGTTGCTTCCTGTCGACCAACGGCCGGAATAGTGGCGAGGATCGGCTGTCGGACCGGGCGGGCACCGATGATACGG
>CAZPIZ010000310.1:0-2668 GCA_964586615.1 uncultured Acidimicrobiaceae bacterium
AGCAGGAACCGGTGCCGACCGGCCGCCTCGTCGAGTGCGATCTCCATGAACCGACGCATCTCGTCGAGGGTGGTTCCCGCCTCCGACACCAGCAATGCCCCCCAGAACCCGAGCTCCATGTTGCGACGGACGTCGTGGCGGATGGCGGCCTCGTTTAACGACTTCAGGTCCGAGGTGTACGACGGGATGATGACGTTGCACGCCCCGCGAAAGGTCTCTCTGGCCCAGCTCTTCGCCTCCGCCCGCGTGTACTCAGATCGCATGACCGCTGCCCACATACTCCTGTAGCGGAGGCCAGCGTACCGTGGGGGCGCAAACGTATGTGCTGCTAGGGTCGCACCCGGACGAGGTCCCGGTCAACATTGACGCGAGCCCACCAGGAGAGAAGAGAGGAGAGACCCGCCATGACCTCACTCACTCCGGCCAAGGAGGCCGCCTTCGAGAAAGTCAGAGGGCTGTGGATCGCCATCCCCACACCGTTCACCCCCTCCGGCGAGGTCGACGAAGGCACCCTGCGCAAGGCGGTGGAGTACTACATCGAGGGACTCCACGTCGACGGCATCTTCGGCGGCGGCGTCATGGGCGAGTTCTGGGCGATGACGGTCGAGGAGCGGGCCCGGGTCCACGAGCTTGTAGTGAGCGCCGCGGCGGGGCGGGTGCCGATCATGGTCCACATCGGCCACCACGTCTACTCGGAGGCGGCCCAGCTCAGCCGGCACGCCGAGCAGATCGGAGCCGACTTCGTGATCGCGATGAACCCCTACTTCCCGATCAAACCCTCCGACGACCTCATCCGCGAGTGGTATCGCCGCCTCACCTCGGAGTCCTCGGTGCCGTTCTTCTTGTTCAACACTTCGTACTCCGGGTACGCGCTGGACCCAGCCCTCATCGCTGAGCTGAGTGATCTCGAAACGGTCTGCGGGATAAAGAACCCGAAGCCGAGGGAACACCTCCTCGAGGTCCAAGAAAGAGTGGGCGACCGTATCGTCGTGTGCGACGCCGACGAGGGCGACTGGCTCGAACTTCATCTGGATCATGGTTTCCAGTCCCTGATGTCGACACCGGCTCTGGCCATGTACCAGACTCCTGGTCGTCTCTCGATACGTGACTACACCCGCCTGGCAGACGAGGGCAACCTCGACGGCGCCTGGGAGCTACATGGAACTCTCGAGGGCGAGCGAGCGGCGTTCGACCGATGGATGCGTGACCAGTGGTTGGCGCGTGGTGGGGGTGCGATCCCCATCGCGGAGCTCAAGGCCTGGCTCGGGCTCATGGGCTTGCCCCAGGGACCCGTCCGGCCCCCTCTGATTCCGCTGAGCGAAGCCCGGATGGAGGCGCTGCGCTCCGACCTCGACGGCTTCGGGCTCCTCGACTCCATCCAGGCGTGAGCCCGTGCGCGATTCTGCGACCCACCACTATCGAACAAGGGGGCCGGTCTACCCCCGGCCCGGAGGAGGACAGCCATGACACCCGGTGACGTCGACTTCAAAGAAGCCGTGGGCAAGCTCCACACCGAGGTCTTTGGTCGTATCGCCAACACCCCCTGGTACGGCGATGCGGTCTACGAGAGGTTCTCCGACGCCGAGTACCAGCGACGCTTCGACGCCACCCGGAAGAAGATGAAGCGGCTCGGTCTCGACGTGCTGATCGCTGCCGGCGGGCCCAATCACTGGAGTTGGGGAGGCGGGATGCGTTGGCTGAGCAACCACTGGGAATGGCACGGCATGTCGGCCTACGTCGTGGTGCCGCCCGAGGGCCAACCCGTCTTGATCTGCGGACCCGGTGGCGCACACCGCGAGGCGGTCCGCCGCGCCACTCCATTGGAGGATGTCCGCCATTCGCGATGGGGCCGCTCCGGCGAGGTCATCGTGGAACTGATCCGAGAGTGGGGCCTTGCCGACGGGACCATTGGGGTGTCACAGGTCGATCCTGTCTACGGGCACTATCTCCCCGTCGACGAGTGGGAGCGACTCCGCGACGGGCTGCCGGAAGCGACCTTGGAGCGGGTCGGAGACTTCTTCCACGAGCTGGTCCACGTCAAGAGCCCCGAAGAGATCGAGTGCGTCCGTAAAGCGGGCCAGCTCATGGACCAGGCGCTCCACGCCATGGTCGCCGCCGCCCGGCCCGGGGTCACCGAGTACCAACTAGCGGCGGCGGCGACTCACGCCGTGATGGACGGCGGAGGTCAGGTGGACTTCAACATCATCGGGGCGACGCCCATGGACAACCCCGGGATGGTCTTCGGCAATCCCTGGCCGTCGGCCCGTGCCCTTCAAAAGGGTGACATCATCATCAACGAGCTGGCCTGCGGTTACAACGGCTACTCGGTCCAGGTGGGGACCCCGATCTGCATCGGCGAGCCCCCGACCTGGATCAGGGAGTTCTTCGACGGGGTCGTGCTGCCGGGCTACGACCTGATGGCCGAGAAGCTCATCGGGGGAAACACCTGGGACGACGTGATGAAGGCCGGCGGGTTCTTCCGGGACAAGGGCTACGACTCGCGCTCGCTCTATCTCCACTGCATCGACTTCGTGAGTCACCCGCCACATGTGATGTGGGACCATGTCGTCGCCAACGACGACGAGCTCGACCTCGTGCCCCGGATCGTGGCGATGCTCGAACCGACCGTCATCACTCCGGACGGCCTCCTCGGAATCTTCTTCGGTCG
>CAZPIZ010000311.1:0-2600 GCA_964586615.1 uncultured Acidimicrobiaceae bacterium
CTCTCTGTACAGCCACATCGATTCCAAGGAGGACCTGCTGGTCGAGGTGGTTGAAAGGGGAGCCGTCCTCTTCCAGGAATCGGCCGATCGAGCCATGGCGACGCCGGGCGATGGAGCCACACGACTGCGGGCTTTGGTGGCCGGGCATGTGGACGTGGTGCTTGACCATCTCGACGAGGTGCGGACTTTTCTGTACGAAGCCGACGCCCTCGACCAGGGCCATCGGACCAAGGTTCTGGCGGCCCGCGATCGGTATGAGCAGGCTTTCCGGACGGTTCTCGAGGCAGGGACGATCGACGGTTCGCTGAGTTCGGATCTGGATCCCCGTTTTGCCGCCATCTTCTGGCTCTCCATCCTCAACGCCCTTGAAAGGTGGTATCGCCCCGATGGTCGTCTTTCCCGCATCGAGTTGGTTGAAGAGGTTCTCGCCTTTGGGCTCCAAGGGATCGGACCACCCTGATTGCCACATCGGGGTCTTCACGGATTGCGTGATCGATCCGGTGATACCAGCCTTAGCGATATGAACGACAAATCGGCCAGCGGCCCCAGCCTCGGGTTGGTCGTAGGGGTGGTGCTCGTGGTAGCTGTAGCCACGGCCGCCATCGTCACCTCGATGCGGCCCACCCCCCAACTCGATCCATCTACCCCCGAGGGCTTTGTCCAGGCCTTCTTCCAGGCGGTCGAGACCGACGATTGGGCGACGGCCCGGTCCCTCTTGTCGGATTCCCTACAAAATCAGTGTGAAGCATCCGAGTTGGCCGAGTTCCGCGACGACGTCGATCGGGCCGTGATCGTTGAAGTCGATCCCGTGGGCTCAGAGACGATCGTCGAGGTCCGTGCGTCGAGGGTTGTGGTCGATGACCCTCTCAATCCGTACTCATACGACGACACCTTCCGTTTTGTCCTGGCCGAGGAGGTAGGTCGTCTTGTGGTGGCCGAACTTCCATGGCAGTTCTATTGCGAAGGTGTGAGATGAGCCTGATCCTGTTGCTATTGGTCTTGATCGGTGGCGTCGTGGCTCTGCCCTTCGTGCTCCTGGCCCGGCGGCGCACCTCGTCACAGGGGACCTCGGCCGCCGAGATCGTCACCTACCTGATCCTGGCCGTCGCCACGCTGATCACCACCAACTCGATCTCATCGCTGTTGGAGATCGTCATGCCGGGCGATGGGGTCTTGATATCGGGTGCTGACGACCTCGCTCTCACACTCAGTGCGTTGATCGTGGCCGGGGTGGTGGCAGTGGCGCTCTGGATTGCGATGGAGCGCACCACGACCGACCTGGCGAGGCCGGCTCGTGAGCTTTACCTAGATCTCGTCATCGCCGTATCGATGACCGTGTCGGCCATCGGTGTCGTCCGGGTGCTCCTGTGGGCGCTCGGAGGCGCCGACTTCGAACCGTCTGCCTTGGCCGACATCGTCGCCTTTGGCGGAGCTTGGTTCCTCCATGAGCGGTTCCGTCGCTCGCCCGAAGAGCTCGACGAGCTTCGCCAGTTGGCCGGTGCTCTGCTCGGGTTGACGCTTTCGGCAGGCGGTGCCTTCGGCATTCTCTTTTCGAGCATCGACGCGATCGTCAACTCGGGCCAGCTCATCGTCGGAGGCGACGGACTATGGGATCAGCTCCGGGTTGGCCTGGTTCTACTGGTGGTGGGAACGCCCTATCTCTGGTGGTTCTGGCTGCGAGGTCTCGCCAATCGCCCCGGAGCCTGGCGCAGCGGATACGCAACCCTCGTTTCAATCGTGGCCTGGTTCTCGGGCTTGACGGCATTGGCCGTCATCGTCAACCGGGTCGCTCAATGGATCTTGGGGCTCGGCGAGCAGACCCTCTCCCGACATTTCGGCACGATCCCTGCCAGCGCCGCCATTGCCATCGTGGCTGGCGTCGCCTACTGGCATCACCGGGCGATGCTCGGCCAGCAACGGAACATGGCGATTCGAATCGCCGAGTACTTGTTTTCTGCAGCCGGGCTGATCGCCGGCGCCGGGGCGGTGGTAACCCTGGCTGCGATCCTCGGCGAAAATCTCTTCGGGGACGGAACCGTTCTCGACAGCGATGCCCGTCTCGCTCTTGGTGCTCTGGTTGTTCTGATCCTGTCGGCTCTGGTCGTCTGGCGGTACTGGATAAAGGCGTTGCGGCTTGACGAGGACCCCGTCGAGCGAATGTCGGTACCTCGGCGAGCGACCATCTTGATCCTGAGGGTCGGGTTCTTTCTGGTGGGCGCCGGGGCGCTCGGCGTCGTTCTTTTCGGCCTTCTCCGGGCCGCCCTCGAGGGAGACGCTTCTGAACTGGACGAGAGCCTGACGGTGGCCGTCCCGCTGGTCGTTGTCAGTGGAATGATGGTGTGGCATCTGGCCGATCAGCGGACCAAACCTGCTCCCGGGTCGGCGGAGCCGGTCCAGGCTGTGGCCGGTCCGGTCAAGCTTGGGACCGTCACCGTCGTGGCTTCCGACCCGGGGCCGCTTCCGGCCATGATCCAGGGAATGCGGTTCTTGAAACGCGGGGATGGCATCGGGATGGTCGACCAGCAGCGAGCCGATGAGATCGTCTCGTCTCTGGCGTCCATCACAACTCCGGCCGCCATCGTCACGGTCGACGGGGAAGG
>CAZPIZ010000312.1:0-2599 GCA_964586615.1 uncultured Acidimicrobiaceae bacterium
TCACCCGGTGACGGACCTCGGCACAATCTCCGGCCGACCAAACGCCTTCAACGCGTGTGCGCTGGTATTCGTCAACGGCGATGGCCCCCGAGTCTCCCAGCGGGATCCCGGCAGCTTTCGCCAGTTCTACTTCGGGACCGGCTCCGAGGCCGATCACGATCATGTCGGCCGCAAACTCGACCTCATCGCAGCCGATTCCGGTAGCGCGGTCGGTGCCCTGGATGCATTGCACCCTCTGCTTGGTGTGGAGGTCGATCCCGTATGAGCGGACCGCTTCGTCGGCAAGTTCGCCCATCTCGTCGTCCAGGGTCCTTTCCAGGACGTGGTTACCCGACGTGATCATGGTGACCTCGATCCCGCGGTCTACCAGCGCCTCACCGACCTCTAGGCCGATGTAGCCGCCTCCGACGACGACCACCTTCTTGACGTCGCCTCCTACCAGCTGCTTTACCGCTTCGGCATCTTCGAGGGTCCGGAGGCCAACCACTCCGGGCAGATTCACCCCCTCCACGTAGGAAGGGCGAAGGGGACGGGACCCGGTGGAGACCATGAGGTGGTCGAAGCCAACCGCCCGGGACGAATTCGCTGCAAGGTCGACCACCCTCACCTCGCGGCGATCGAGGTTGATCGCGGTTACTTCGTGACGGGTGTGTACCTCGATGTCGCGATCGGCGAACTGCTCCGGTGTCCGCGCGACCAGCTTGTCGAGGCTGTCGACCAGGCCCCCGATGTAATAGGGCTCCCCGCACGCCGAGTAGCTGACATATCCCCCCCGCTCGAAGGCGATGATCTCCAGATCTTGATCCAACCGCCGCGCCTGGCTGGCGGCCGACATCCCGGCGGCATCGCCACCGACAACGACGAGTCTGGTTCGTGACCGTCCGACACTCACGTGCTGCGGTATCGCTTGAGCTCTTCTCTTTCGGCGGTCCGCTGGCGACGCCGGCGCCGGCGTATCAGCCCGACCACCTCATCGGCGATGACCGCGATCAGGGCCGTGACGACGAGTAGGAGCGGAAGGGAGACGGTGAAGTCCCAGACCAGGAACTCGACGGGAACGTCGACCGCGTTCTGGACGGCAAAAACCACGAATCCAAGGCCGATCAGGAGGAACCCGGCCAGGCTCCATGAGAACTCCGAATCGCGCTTCGTCGGCTCGGTCTTTTCAACCAGATCGGGTTCTCGCTCGAAGTCGGAGCCACCGCTGAAATCGTCGCTCACGGCGCTGACGTTACTCGACGATTGCGTCGGCTCCCTTGAACCTCCACTGTTCTTTGGCTCGCCTCGCCTCCTCGATGTCGACCCTCGACAGCAGGATGAAACCGAGGGCAAAGAAGACGATGAGGGACAGGATGGCGTTGCGGCTGCTGCCCGTGACGTCGTTGACCACAGCAAACAACAGTGGGCCCCAGATCGAGGCGAATTTCGAAAACACCGAGTAGAACCCAAAGAACTCGGCCGAGGCCTCCTCCGGGATCATCGAGGCGTAGAGGCTGCGGGACAGGGCCTGGGTACCTCCCAACACGAGTCCGACCGACGCTGCCAGGCCGACGAAGGGCAGGAACTGTCCAACGGGCAGGAAGTAGCCGAAAACAGAGACGCCGGTCCACAGAACCAGCGATACCAGGATGGCCCGCTTGGGCCCGATCTTGGAAGCGAGCCAGCCAAAGGCCAGGGCACCACCGAACGCGACGACCTGTACTACCAAAAAGGCCAGAGCCACATCTGCCGTTTCCAGACTGAGGGTCTCCGTGGCGTAGGCCGCGGAGATCGAGATCACTGTTTGGACGCCGTCGTTGTAGAGAAGAAACGCCAGGAGGAACAAGAGGAGTTGAGGGAATAGCCGCAGACGCCGGGTAGTGGCGACGGTGCGGTAGAAGCCGACCCGTATGTAGGCCCAAGGGCGCCATCCGACCCTGTACTTCTCGGGCAGCTCCTGAGGTGGGCTTGGTTCTTGCAGTCGCCTGAAGCTAAAGATCGAAAAGCCGAGCCACCAGACACCGGCGAAAACAATTCCGATTCGTGCGGCGGTCGACTGGAAGGATGCCGGGGAAAACTGAAGAAGCAAGAGCGCCAGCAGGAACTGAAACCCACCACCGAGGTATCCGAACGCGAAACCGCGCGACGAGATCTTGTCCATGGTCTCGGGGGTCGTGATGTGGGGGAGGAAGCTGTCGTAGAAGACTTGCGCGATCGCCCAGCAGCTCTCGACGACCAGAAACAACAGGATCGTGAACCAGACGTCTCCCGGCCCGGCCAGGGCGAAGAGGGTTGAGAGGGCCGCACCCGTGTAGGCGAAGATTCTGAGGAACCGCAGCTTGGAACCGGAGAAATCACCGACCGCTCCGAGGACCGGTGAGACGAGAAACGCCAGGATGGCCGCAAAGCTGACCGTGTATCCGAACAGCGACTCTCCGTCGAAGGTGCGCCCGAGGATCGCGAAGCCGGCGTCGGGCATGATCTCGCCGGTGAATAACGCCGGCATCAACACGGCGAGTGTGGTGGTGGTATAGGCCGAGTTGGCCCAGTCGTACATGGCCCAGCCGAAGACGGTCCGCTTGTCGTTGCGCATGCTCGACATGGGCGGGCACTCTACGGA
>CAZPIZ010000313.1:0-2591 GCA_964586615.1 uncultured Acidimicrobiaceae bacterium
CGCCGTTGTCGCTGATGGTGTCGAGTCCGGAGATGCGTCCGATGTCAACCACCAGATCGGGAGAAAGCAAACGCAGCTTCATCAACGGAAGCAGGCTCATCCCCCCCGACATCACCTTGGCGAACCTGCCACCTGCGAGGGCAGCCACCGCCTCTTCAATCGTGGCCGGAGCCACATACTCGAATGATCTCGGAAACATGGCGTCACGCTCCCTTGGCGTCTTGGATCGCCTGCCAGACCCGTTTCGGGCGTAGCGGCATCTCGATGTGGGTAACCCCGAACGGTTTCAGGGCGTCGACCACGGCGTTGACGATCACCGGCGTCGAGGCGATGGTCCCCGCTTCGCCGATCCCCTTCACCCCCAACGGGTTGGCGTTGGTGGGGGTCACGGTCTTACCCATCACGAAAGAGGGCAGGTCGGTGGCGGTGGGGATCAGGTAGTCGACCAGAGATGTGGTAAGCAGGTTCCCGGCCTCGTCGAAGACCGCTTCCTCGAAGAGCGCCTGCCCCACCCCCTGGGCGATCCCGCCGTGGATCTGTCCGTCGACGATCATGGGGTTGATGACGTTGCCGCAGTCGTCGAGCGCCGTGTAGGAGAGCAGCTTGACGTCGCCGGTCTCCGGATCCACCTCGACCACCGCCAGGTGCGACCCGAACGGCCAGGTGAGGTTGAGGGGGTCGAAGAAGGCAGTCTCATCGAGACCGCTCTCCATCCCCGACTTGTGGGGTTGGTAGGCGGTGGCGGCGATCTCCTGCCAACTGACCTTCTTCTCCGGCGAGCCGGCCACGTGGGCTTCCCCATCCTCGAAGCGGATGTCCTCGGGTGCGGCCTCCAGCATGTGCGCGACGATCTTGGCCGCTTTCTCCTGCACCCGCCCGGCGGCGACGGCCACCGCTGCTCCTCCGACGGCCGCCGACCGGCTGCCGCCGGTCCCAATCCCCATCGGGGCGTCCCTAGTGTCGCCATGGCGCACCTCGATGCGGTCGAATGGGATGCCGAGGGCGTCGCAGACGATCTGCGCAAAGGTCGTTTCGTGGCCTTGCCCGGTGGGCCCGGTGCCGGCGATCACCGTCGCCGAACCATCCGGGGTGACTCTTACCACTGCCGACTCGTTGAAGGCCGCCGGGAGGCCATATCCGGCCCATGAGACGCCGGCATCGGCGAAGCCCGAGGGGGCAAGACCGCACGCCTCGACGAAGGTTCCGATCCCGATCCCCAGATAGCGACCCTGGGCGCGGGCCTGCTCCTGCTCGGTACGCAGCCCGTCGATGTCGACAAGCTGCATGAGCCGGTCGGCGTTGGCGCCGTAGTTCCCCGAGTCCATCGTCATGCCGACCAGGGTGGAGGCAGGGAACTCGTCGGGCTGCCAGAAGTTCTTCTTGCGGAGCTCGATGGGATCCATCCCCAGCTTGTTGGCCACTAGGTCCATCATCCGCTCGACATAGAAGGTCGACTCCGGCCTCCCCGCCCCCCGGTAAGCATCAACGGTCGGAGTGTTGGTGACGACGCAGGCCATCTTCCAGTGGAAAGCCTCCCACTTGTACTGGCCGGGCACGGTGAACTGGGCGAGCACGGGGATGGCCACCGTGAAGTTCTGGCTATAGGCCCCCATGTCAGCGAAGCCGGCCAGCTCGTAGGCGATCAGCTTCCCGTCCCGGGTGACCACGATGGTCCCGGTGGCGACCCAGCCCCGCCCGTGGGTGGTCGCGGTGGCCGCCTCCCGGCGGGTCTCGATCCAGCGCACCGGCCGCCCCAGTTGCTTGGAGGCGAAGCAGGCCAGGATCTCTTCGGCGTAGACGTTGAGTCCCCGCCCGAAACCGCCGCCCACCTCGGGAGCGATCACCCGTACCTTGTTGTAGGGGACACCGAAGGTCAGTGCGATGGCCCCAGCCAAGGCATGAGGCTGCTGGGTGGTGCTCCATTCGGTTATCCTGTTGTACCCAGAGTTCCACTCGGCCAGCACCCCCCGCGGCTCGATGGCGGTGGGGATCAAACGTTGGTTGGTCATCTTCTGGCTCACCACCACCACGTCGGGACGTGACTTGGCCTCCTCGATGGCGGCCGTCTCGCCAACCTCCCAGGTGTGGATGGTGTTCGAGGCGAGGTCGTCGTGGACCTTCGCCTCGTCGGAGGCGGCCTCTTGAAGATCGACAATGGCCTTGAGCGGCTCATAGTCAACCCGCACCTCGTCGGCGGCGTCCTTGGCGAGGTAGCGGTCGTCGGCGATCACCATCGCCACCGCCTCTCCCACGTGCTTGCACACCCCGTCGGCCAGCAGGGGGCGCAACTTCCCGATCGGTACCTGGGCCAGCAGCGGTCCGAGGTGGCGCACGTCGTCGATGGTGTAGACGGCATGCACGCCCGGCATCGCCAGGGCCTCGGAGGCGTCGATGGAGGTGACGCGGGCATGGGCGAAGGGGCTGCGAACGAAAGACGCCGAAACCTCTGCGGTCAGCTTGATGTCATCGACGTAGCGCCCGGTTCCCATGATCAGGGCCGGGTCCTCCTTGCGCTTGACCGCCTTCCCGAAGACCTTGGTGCTCATGCCGTCACCTCCCATTCCGCCGGAGCCGGGGTCTCACCGCGCATC
>CAZPIZ010000314.1:0-2575 GCA_964586615.1 uncultured Acidimicrobiaceae bacterium
CCAGAGGAAGTAGTACCAGTGGAAGAAGTACTTGTGGAAGTAGGGACCGTGGTCAAGGTGGTCGACGACCCGGCGCTGTCCGGCCCGCAGGCTCCGAGAACGGCTAGCGCCACAGTCCCCTTGCCAAGGCGAGCAAGAAATAGACGCCGGTTGATCCGAATGAAATCGGCCATTCGACCTCCTTGTTCGTGATCAACACTATGAAGGGCGTGCGGTTAGGAGTTCAGGAGACCTCGAGCCCGATCTTTCCCAATTGCTCGCCGGCTTCGAGGCGGGCCATCGCCGCGGGTAGCTCTTCGAATGGATAGATGCGGTCGATCGGGACCGGCACCGAGCCATCCTCCACCAGGGCCAGCGCCGATTCGAACTCAGAGCGGTTGGACATGGTCGAGCCGATGAGCTCGTATTGCTTGAACCACAGCACCGGCAATGCCAACTCGACCCGGTTTCCGGCGGTGGCTCCACAGATCACCATCCTCCCCCCCGCCTCCATCGATCGCATCGATTGATTCCAGGTGGCTTGCCCGACGTTCTCGATCACGACGTTGGCGCCCATGCCTGCGGCGGTTCGCAGCTCCTTTGAGAACTCGCCGGTCGAATCGAACCCCGCCTCGGCTCCGTGTTCGACTGCCGAGGCGATCTTGTCCGGAGACCGCGAGGTCACGAACACCCGTGCCCCTTGGGCAACGGCGATCAGGGCTGCAGCCGAGGAGACCCCACCTCCGACTCCAACCACCAGCACCGTTTCGCCTTTCTGCAAGCGGGCCCGCGACAGCATCCGCAAGGCCGTGCCGGTGGCCAGGCCGAAGGTGCCCGCCAGCGGCCAATCGACGCTCGCCGGACGGCCGAACAGGTTGCGGGCGGGCACGGCGATCTTCTCCGCCATGGTCCCCGGCACCTTCTCTCCCAGGATCGTGAACGATTTGCAGAAGACGATCTCATCGCGCAGACAGGCGTCGCAGCGGCCGCACGAAAGAGATGGATGGATGATCACCTCGTCGCCCGGCTTCCAACCCGAGACCGCTTCACCAACCGCACTGACGATCCCTGCCCCGTCGGCGCCGGGGATATGCGGAAAGCTCTTCGGCGCTGGGAGGCCATGGGTAACGAACACATCCAGGTGGTTGAGCCCCGCCACCTTGATATCGACCACGACTTCATCGGGGCCGGGCCGCGGATCGTCCACCTCACCCAGACGGAGAGATCCGGGTCCGTTGGTGTCGTCAAGCAGCCAGGCACGCATGCCGGCCAGGGTAGGCGGTACATTCGACCCCAAGCAGGCGGCGGAAGGGCATAGGCCCCCCGCCAATTCAGGAGGTCCCGTGGCTGAAGATGTGGTTCCCCGGATCAGATCCGTCGTGATCAACACCATCGACGAGGAACGCCTGGCCGGGTTCTGGAGCGAGCTGCTCGGGGTCGAAGTGGCCCAGCGGGTATCGGGCTTCGTTTGGCTCCGGCCGCAGCGACCGGGTGCTTTCTCCATCGCCTTTCAGCGGGTCGCCCAGCCGACGGAGGGACGTCGCCGGCTTCATCTCGACACATCCGTGAGCGATCTGGAAGCAGCGACCTCCCGGATCATTGATATGGGAGGCTCCCACGTAGAGGACCATCAGATCCCCGGCTTGGCGTGGCGGGTCATGGCCGATCCCGATGGCAACGAGTTCTGCATCGCCGCCGAAGACGATTGAGAAACTTCTCTCTGTCCAGTCGGATGAGGGTTGGCGATGAACAAACCGCGTAGACCGCTCGTCTCATTGGTACCGATTGGACGGAGCCGGCATCGGCGCAACCACAAGTGGAAGAACCGGACCCGGACCTGATCCGGGCTGCCGCGAAGGGCGACCATGTCGCCTTCGCCCAGTTGGTGCGCGCCCATCAGGGTCAGGTCTGGCGTTTTCTTTGCCACCTGCTCGGCGACCCGTCGCTGGCCGAGGACGTGACCCAGGAGACATTTATCAAGGTGTATAGGAAGCTCGACTCCTATCAGTTCAGATCGAAGTTCTCGACCTGGGTGCTGGCCGTCGCCCGCAACGCCGGGGTCGATGCGTTGCGGAAGAACCGCCGGAAACACGTCGACATCGACATCGACCAACTTGGCGATCCGCTGACCCAATCCTCGCCGTCGAGAGTCGAGCTCGAGACGGCCATCGGCTCACTGGCGCCCAAGCTCCGGGAGGCGTTCCTTCTGGTTGAGGTGATGGGCATGCGGTACGAGGAGGTTGCTCGAGTCGTGGGGGTTCCGATCGGCACGGTCAAAAGCAGGCTCTATCACGCCCGCCGTCATCTGGTGGAGTGGCTGCGGGAGGATCCTGGAGTGCCCGATGAGATGTGAGCGGGTGCGTCAGGCCCTGTCGGCTTCGCTGGATGGTGAGGCGGTCCCCGCCCGCACCAAGGCCCACCTGGAAACGTGCGCCGACTGCCAGAGATTCGCCCGCCAACTGGAACAACTCAGGGTGAGGTCGACCAGGCTTGGATCGGAGCCTCGTCTGGTTCCCGACGTTGCCGACCTGGTGCTTGCCAGACTTCCTCGAAGGCGTCCGACAGTTCGCCGGTGGTCGGTGGCCACCGGCTTCGC
>CAZPIZ010000315.1:0-2573 GCA_964586615.1 uncultured Acidimicrobiaceae bacterium
CTCCCGGCGGACCGCTAGCAACTCGGCGGCCCGTTCGAGGGTGATGCCGTCGGGATCGTCTCCAGTTCGCATCGAGGCGTTGCTTTCGCCATCGGTGACGTAGGGACCAAACCGACCGGATCGCACCGTGATCATCTTCTGTGAGACAGGATCGTTACCAAGCTGGCGTCCGGGGCTCGCAGCGGCTCTTTGCCCGCGTCTCCGCGGGGGCTGCCGGAACAACTCCACGGCTCCTTCGACGTCAACGGTGAACAACTGATCCTCCGCCTCGAGCGACCGGCGGTCGCTTCCTCTGGTGAGATACGGTCCGTAGCGACCATTCTGGGCGATGATTTCCTCGCCGGTGTCCGGGTCGGTCCCGACCATCCGGGGCAGGGTCAGGAGCCGCACGGCCTGATCGAGTGTCAGATCGTCGAGCGTCATCGACTTTAGGAGAGATGCCGTTTTCGGCTTCTCTTTCCCTTGGGCCTCACCGAGTTGTACATACGGACCGTATCGTCCGCTTCTTGCCAGTACGACCTTCCCGGTGTCGGGGTCGGTGCCGAGGATCTTGTCGCCGGCCGGCTGCTCTTCGAGCAATTCGATTGCCCTCTCGATCGTCAACTCGTCGGGGGGGAGGTTGTCCGGCACCGAGGCCCGTTCGTCGTCACGCTCCAGGAATGGTCCATACCGGCCAACCCGGAGGGTGATGTCGCGCCCGTTGGAGTCGGTCCCAAGGGGAATCGAGTTGACCTGTCGGGCGTCGATCTCGTCGAGTCGCTCGGCCACTTGCTTCTGGAGCCCGTCGCTGCCCAGATAGAACCTCGTCAACCAGGGAACCGTTTCCTCCTCGCCGTCGGCAATCCGATCGAGGTCGTCCTCCATCCGAGCGGTGAAGGCATAGTCGACCAGATCCGGGAAGTGTTCCTCGAGAAGGCTGACGACGGCGAAAGCGGTGAAGGTCGGGACCAGAGCCTGACCCTTCTTCCAGACGTAGCCGCGCTCTTCGATGGTCGACAGGATCGAGGCATACGTTGATGGGCGGCCGACCCCCAGTTCTTCGAGGCGCCTGACCAGCGAAGCCTCGGTGTAGCGCGACGGCGGCTTGGTGGTATGACCGGTTGGCTCCAGGGTGTGGACCGCCAGCCCCTGGCCCTTGGTGAGATTTGGGAGCCGGGTCTCCTGGTCATCGAGATCTGCCTCGGGGTCGTCGCTTCCTTCGACATAGGCCCGCAGGAATCCGGGGAATGTGATGGTCCGACCCGAAGCGGAGAATTCGGCATCGGTTCCGTTGGCCGCCGTCGCACCGAGGCGAACCGAGACCGATTCGCCCACGGCGTCGTTCATCTGCGAGGCCACAGTTCGTTTCCAGATCAGGTCGTAGAGCCTGGCCTCGTCCTGGCCGACCTCGGGGGTCACCTGCTCCGGAGTCCGGAAGCGGTCACCGGAGGGCCGGATCGCCTCATGTGCTTCCTGGGCATTCTTGACCTTGTTGGCGTAGGTCCGAGGTTGCTTGGGCAGGTATTCCGGTCCGTAGAGTTGGGTGATCTGATTGCGGGCCGCCGCCACCGCCGCCCCGGACAGGGCCGTGGAGTCGGTTCGCATGTAGGTGATGTAACCGGCCTCATAAAGGCGCTGAGCCACCGACATGGTCCGGGAAGCGGCAAAACGGAGCTTGCGACCGGCTTCTTGTTGCAGGGTCGAGGTCCGGAAAGGTGGGTACGGGCTGCGACGGTACGGCTTCGATTCGATGGTCCGGACTGAGAAGTCGGCTTTCCCGAGGGATCGGGCAAGTGCGGTGGCGCCTTCCTGATCGAGAACGACGAGGTCCTGGCGGTTGGGGGCACCCTGTTCGTCGAAGTCGGCACCGGTGGCAACCCTGGTCCCATCAACCGCCACCAGCGTTCCCGGGAAGGTCGAGTTCCTGTCGTCGTTCGGGGAGAAGATGCCTTCGATGTCCCAGTACGAGGCCGGACGGAATCGGATGCGCTCCCTCTCCCGTTCCACGATGATCCGGACGGCGACGCTTTGGACCCGGCCAGCCGACAAACCCTGGCGCACCCGCCGCCAGAGCACGGGTGACACCTCGTAACCGTAGAGGCGATCGAGGATTCGCCTCGCCTCCTGGGCGTCGACCAGGCGCTGATCGATCTCACGCGGGTTCTCGAACGCCTCCCTGATGGCCGATTCGGTGATCTCGTGGAAGACCATCCGTTTTACGGCGATCTTGGGTTTGAGCACCTCGGCCAAGTGCCACGCGATCGATTCGCCCTCGCGATCTTCGTCGGTGGCGAGATACAACTCGTCGGCCTTCTTCAGAAGGTCTTTGAGTTTCTTGACTCGTTCCCTTCGTTCTTTGGGTACGACGTAGACCGGTTCGAAGTTGTCTGCCACGTTGACACCGAGCCGCGCCCAGTCCTCTCCCCGGACCGATTCGGGGATCTCCGATGCCGATCGAGGGAGGTCGCGGATGTGTCCCATGGACGCTTCGACAGTGACATCGTCTCCCAGAAACCGGGAGATGGTGCGAGCTTTGGTGGGCGATTCGACGATGATCAATTTCATGCTGTGAGACTCATTCTCATGGACGGGGG
>CAZPIZ010000316.1:0-2560 GCA_964586615.1 uncultured Acidimicrobiaceae bacterium
GGCCGACGATCGTCGGCAACCGCTGGAGGGTCCCGACGTCTGCGACCAGACCCATCCCAGTCTCACGGACACCGAAAATGGAGTCGGACGATGCCAACCGGATGTCGCAAGCCGTAGCCAGGTCGATCCCGGCCCCGAGGCAATACCCGTGAATGGCTGCGATGACAGGTTTGGGTGAGTCGGCCAGCGCATTCAAGCTCGCCTGTAGTTCCTTGATCTTGCTGTAGAGGGCCATCCGCCGGGCGGCCTCGGACTCGGCCTCGGGGATGAGCGAGCTCAGCATTTGCAGGTCGATCCCAACGCTGAACGCTGAACCCCGCCCGGCCACGACTATCACCCTGACGTCGGTATCGCCGGAGAGGGAATCGGCTGCCCGGGGCAGGTCTGCCCACATGTCGGCGCTGAGGGCGTTCCTCTTCTCCGGGCGGTTCAGCCATATCACGCCGATCTGTTGGCGGCGCTCGACCTCGATGTGTGAAAAGGTCACAGGTCCGCCGACCGCCACGCTTCCTTCAACTTCACCCGTCTGCCAAACCTCAGAAGCCCGCCGGCGTAGATCCGGGCCGCGAGCCGGATCAGCACCACAATGGCGATGATCGCGACCACCACGGCTGCGGCGTGTTCGACCGTCCCTATCCCGTCGAGCGATTGCCGGATCGGCACCACGAAGGGAGCCGTGAACGGAATGAAGGACATGATGCGGGCAAGAGTGGAGGTCGGATCATCGAGGGCATTGATGCTTACGAAGAACCCGGCCACGGCCAGCATCGTCATGGGGAACGCCGCCGACTGGGCGTCCTCCGGCCGGCTGGCGAGCGATCCGGCGGCGGCGTAGGAGACCGAATAGACCGAGAAGCCAAGGACGAACCACAACACCAGGAACACAAGGCTGTCTATCGGGAGGCTTGGGATGTCGAGGGCGTCGGTCAGGTTCACCATGGCAAACGCGAAGCCAATAGTGAGGATGAATTGCCCGATCGCAAGGAGACCGATGCCGAGGACCTTGCCACCGAGAAGTTGCCAGGGACGAAGGGTGGCGAGCAGCACCTCCACAACCCGGTTGTTCTTCTCCTCGGTGACCCCTGTGAGGGTCCAGGAGCCGTAGGAGAGGATGGCGATGTACATCAGCAGCAGACCGGCATAGGCGATAACCGGCCGGATGTCACCTTCAGGATCCTCACCGCTCAGGCTCGTGACCTCGAGTGGTGAAGACGAGAGGATCTCGATCACATCCGCCGCCGCCTGGCCGTTCTCTTCCACGAGCCGCTGCAACCGGACCGATCCAGCCGCTCGCTGGAGCGTTTCTACCAACCCGTTCCCGGAGAACCCGGTTCGCTCCTGGAGAAGGGTGGTTCCGTCGATGAGCACCAGGTCCACATCGCCAGCCACCAGCGCCTCTTCTGCCGCCTCCTGGTTGGAGAATTCGATCGCATCGAATTGATCGGGTTCCTCCCCTTCCTCCAGATCGACATCAGCCGCTGCGAGGTCCTGGGCAGCGTCGATGACGGCTTGATTGTCCGCCCCGACCACTCCGATCTTGTGAATGGCGGCATCGCCCCCCACAAGCCGGGGCACGATCAGCGCCGCTCCGACCAGAAGCAGGGTCACGACACAGGAAATGATGAACGCCTTCGACCGTCCCCGTTCCCGAAGCTCCCTCCTGGCGACAAGCCACATGCCCCCGATGCCGCTGATGGTTCTCATGACACGGTCTCCAGGAAGATCTCCGAGAGGCTGGGCGGCGTGTAGACGAAGCGCCGGATCGAGCCGGATGCCAGTGCGTCCCCGAGCACCCCCCGAACGTCGACATCGGATCGGATCAGGAGCTTGTGCCGGGCGCCATCCCGCTCGGCCCGGATCACCCCATCGATTGTCTCCAACAGTCGGGCGTCGGGGTTGGTCAGCTCGATTTCGAGATGACGGACCGGGGACGAATCCTTGATCTCAATCACGGATCCGGCTTTGACGATCCGGCCGCGATGGATGATGGCGACATCCTCGCACAGGTCCTCGACCAGATCGAGCTGATGTGACGAGAACAAGACCGCCGCCCCCTGGGCGGCGCGCTCCCGGAGCACCTCGGCCATGGTTTCCACCCCAATCGGATCGAGTCCGGAGAAGGGTTCGTCGAGCACCAGCAACTCGGGATCGTGGATCAGAGCGGCAGCCAACTGAACCCGCTGCTGGTTGCCATGCGACAGTTTCTCGACCTGGTCGGTCGTGCGATCTCCCAACCCAAGGCGCTCGAGCCACTTGCCGGCGCTCTGGCGAGCGTCGGCGGAGCCCATGCCATGAAGGGTCCCAAGATACGTCAGCTGGTCGGCGGCTTTCATCTTTGGATAGAGACCTCGGGTCTCGGGCATGTACCCGAACCGAAGCCTCTCGCCTGGCCCGATGGGTTTGCCCTGCCAGGTGACCGAACCGTCGTCGGGTGTGAGCAGACCGAAGATGGCGCGCATGGCGGTGGTCTTGCCGGCTCCATTCGGTCCGAGGAAGCCGAGCATTCGGCCCGGCTGGACCGTGAAAGAACACCCATCGAGGGCCTTGATGTCGCCGTAGG
>CAZPIZ010000317.1:0-2533 GCA_964586615.1 uncultured Acidimicrobiaceae bacterium
TCGGTGCCGAAAAAGGGCCATAGGAAGGTCTGTTCTCTCATCCATACGCCGTCAAGGACGATATGAAACAGCCAAGCCACCACGATGGTCATGAGCTGGCGACGGCGACGGCCTCTCCGATTGGTGAGCAGGATCAGGATCGCCGCAACGCTGGGAACGATCAATGCGTGACCCCATCGCTGTCGGGTCGGTTGGCCGAGGAGGGCCCCCCCGATCAGGTCGATGAGATCGGGGGTGAGAGCCCCGAGGACAAGCAACCTGAGATCCACTTTGGGATCCCGGAAGATCCATCGGAAGAGAAAGATCGACCCGGCGACGTGCCAAAGGATCACCGGTCCGTCTCAAATCCGATCGAGAGCCGCATTGGCCAGAGCATCGGCAACGACGTTTTCCTCGCGGGGAACGTGCTCGAGCCGGTGGGGCACGGTCGAAAGCAGCCGCCTCACTTCGAGATACAGCGGCTGCAAAGCGGCGTTCTTGACCCGATATCGGCCTTCTAGCTGGCGGATCAGGAGCTGGCTGTCGGCTCGAACCGTAAGTCGATCGGGCTGGTGCTGTTGGGCAAGCTTCAAGCCTTCGATCAACGCCTTGTACTCGGCGACGTTGTTGGTCGCGTGACCGATCGCCTCGGAAACCTGACCGGCCAACGCCAGACGGCCACCTTCAAGGCGATACAGCGCGGCCCCGATGGCGGCCCGTCCCGGGTTGCCGCGGGAGGCACCGTCCGAGTAGAGAATCCACTCCCCTCCGCTCCGATTGGGCCCGGACGTCACAGAACCAGGAGGCGCATGCAATGGAGGCATCGGGGGGGATCCCAATCGGCGGCTTCGGCTTGCTCCGGCAGCGACAGGGCCAGATGACAACCCCCGCAGACTCCGCCGGTGAGCCTGCCCACCGCTACCCCCTCTTTGGATTTGCGGAGCTGTTCGTAGAGAACGAGCAGCTCCGGAGAGATGGTCTTGGCGATCTCTCGCTTTGACTCTTCGTGGCGTCCGATCTGGCCGTCGATCTGCCGCCACGCAGCGGCAATCGTCTCCTCGAGTCCGGCCACCTCCTGGCCGGCCAGGCTCAACTGGGTGTCGAGTTGACCAACCTCTCCGCGAAGAGGATCGACTTGATCGATCAACCCGAGCACCCGATCCTCGAGGGCGCTTTGCTGGCCCCTCAGCGATTGCACTTCGAGGCGCTTCTGTTCGGTCTCCCTGCCGCTCATCCCGCCCGCGTAGAGGCGGGTCTCGGCCTCTTTGAGCCTTATCTCGACGATTTCCAACTCGCCTTCCGCCTTGTCGAGATCAAGCTCCAGACTCCGTAGCTCGCCCGCCTTCCCCGTTCGGACTTTTTCGAGACGGTCACGGCGACCCGCCGCCTCCTGATATGTAGTCAGCTCGGGCAAGATCTGGCGTTGATGAAGCAGGCGATCGATCGCCAAGTCGACCTCTTGCAGATCCAGAAGATCGGACAGGCCCATTCCGCCAGGCTTCGAGGGAGTTGGGGCAGGGCCCATCAATTCTCCTTCCACGGTGTGGCATCGTCGGTGAGGTCGATCACGTCGTGCATGATCGTTCGGGCCAGGGATAGCAGTTGGACCACCCCCGGACGCTCGGTGGCGGCATGACCCGGGTCGATCGTACTCATGCCCAGATCAAGGGCCTCGCGGGTGTGATGGTGACCGAGATCCCCACTCACGTAGACGTCGGCCCCGGAGCCGGCTGCCTCACCGATGAACGAGCCACCCGAGCCTGGGAGCACGGCCACCCGGGTCACTGCTCGGTTTCGGTCGCCGGAGCATCGCACCGGGGCAACGAGGATCTCAGTCACCCGATCGGCGAACTCCCCAAGTGACAACGACCGGTCGAGGTTGCCGACCCTCCCGATCAAACCAAGGTTGGCCCGCACCTCATAGAGATCGAAAGCGGGCTCGTCGTACGGATGGGCGTTGAGTAGGGCGGCAATAGCCCGACCCTCAGTTGTCTTCGAAATGAGCACCTCGAGGCGCACCTCGTGCTCTTCGTTGAGGCTGCCGACCTGGCCGACGACCGGTTGCGCCCCCGGCCCAGGAAAGAAGGTCCCGATCCCGTCGGATCGAAAGGAGCAGCCGCTGTAGTTGCCGATCCGGCCGGCTCCGACCTGGGCCAGGGCTCCGGCCACCAGATCCACAGCGGAGTGAGGGACAAAGGTGACCAGCTTGGTCAGGGTTGCCGGGTCGATGGGCCCGAACAGCTTCACCGACGTCAACCCCAGGGCTTGTGCCAGGGAGTCTGCTGTTCCACCCTTGGCCGCGTCCCAGGCGGTATGGGCTATTGCCACTCCTACCCCGGCCCGTGCCAACCGGTAGGCCCGGCCGGTTGGTCCCGGGCCTGCCACAAACCTGGTGGCGGGCTTGAACAGAAGGGGGTGGTAGGAGACCAACAGGTCGACATCACCGCCAACCGCAAGGTCGGCAACCCTTTCGGTGACCTCGTGACATACCGCCAGCCTGAGCACCTCCGTTGCCGGGTCGCCGATCTGGAGCCCGTGGGCGTCCCACCCGGCC
>CAZPIZ010000318.1:0-2528 GCA_964586615.1 uncultured Acidimicrobiaceae bacterium
CCTCAGCGAATGCTGCACCATGTAGAATGTACGTATACAAGTTATGGGCGGCCGGTGTCAACTGATCCTGGGGCTTTTGTTCCGTTAGGTCCCGATTTCTTGCGCTAAATCTCGTGATGCCAAGAAGTAGTTCGTCTGATCTCATCACCCCGACCGACAACCTCTCAGTGGTGATCGTTGGCGGGTCCATAGGAGGCCTCTCCGCCGCGGTGCTTCTCCATGATGCGGGGTTTGACGTAACCGTGCTGGAAAGATCCTCCACGGCTCTCGAGGGTCGCGGGGCAGGCATCGTGCTCCACGAGGCGACGGCTCGCTATCTGATAGAGCAAGCCGGGATGAGCCTGGGGGCAATCAGCGAGGGCGCCAAGTGGTTTCGTTTCATCGATCGGGCCGGCACCGTCACCTACGAAGATCCCTGCCTCTATCGCTTCACCGCCTGGAGCACTCTCTACACCAACCTCCTCGACCACCTCCCGCCCGAGCGGTATCGATTGGGGAGCGAGGTGGTCGGCCTCGAGGAAACCGGCGAACGGATCAGGGTCGTCACCGTCGACGGTGAATGCATGACAGCCGATCTGGTGGTCTGTGCCGACGGGATCACCTCGACCTCCCGCCGGCGCCTGCTCCCCGAGGTCGAGGCCCGGTATTCGGGTTACCTCGGGTGGCGGGGGGTGGTCAGGGAGTCGGAGCTGGACTCAGAGGTGTTCGACCGTTTGTATGAGGCAATCACCTATTCCACCCCTCCACTCTCCCATATCCTCGCCTACCCGATTCCGAGTTATGGAGGTCCTAGCTCCGAGCGGATCCTCAACTATGTCTGGTATCGGAACCTGGAGGGGCCCGGCCTCGATGACGTCCTCACCGACGTCGGCGGGGATCGCCGGAACATGTCGGTGGCGCCCGGCCGGGTTCAGGGCCGCCATATCACGTCGCTCCAGCAGGAGGCGGAGGAGGTGCTTCCCGATGATCTCGCCCGGATGGTGCTCACGACCGAGCATCCTTTCATCCAGACGGTGGTCGACGTCGAGGTCCCGCGCATGGCGTTTGGACGGGTGTGCCTTATCGGTGATGCCGCCTTCGCCGCCCGCCCCCATGCCGCTGCCGGCACCGCCAAGGCCGCCGCCGATGGATGGGCCCTCACAGCTTCTCTCCGCTCCGCGGGTGGCGATGTCATCGGGGGCCTCCGGAGCTGGGAGCCGGGGGCGCTCGAACGAGGCAGGCGGCTGGTGGCGAGATCACGCCGCCTGGGAACCATGGCTCAGGTCGAGAGCAGCTTTACCGGTGGCGACCCCTACATCCTGTTCGGACTCGACCAACCCGGCGATAGCTGCTTTCCCCTACCCAAACCCAACGAAAGGCACTGAGGATGGAAGAGCGCGGTACGTTCTCGCCCGACGAATTCGCCGAGGAGCTGGCTGCCGCAGCCGACAACCGGGAGCTCGGAACCAGGGTCGTCTTCGAGAATGACGCCATCCAGGTGTGGGAGGTCCGCCTGGAACCGGGTGAGCGGGGGGCATTCCATGTTCACGACCAGACCTATTTCTGGACCGTGGTGGACCCCGGCCGCGGTCTCCAGCGCTTTGTCGACGGCACCCTCGTCATCCGCGACTACACCCTGGGAGAGACGAGATACCTGGAGCAGTCGGCCGACAACGCCCTGATCCACGACCTCGAAAACGTCGGCGACACCACCCTCCGATTCGTCACGGTGGCTTTGAAGAAGGCCTAGAACCCGAGTCAGGAAACCTGGACCGACCGCTTCGAGAGGCCCAGGAAGAATCCGGTGATGGTCTGCTGGGCTGCCGATTCCGGGTTGGTGGCAGCGCCCAGCGTCACGAACAACGGTGCAAAATGCTCGACGGTGGGGTGGGCATAGGGCATTCCGGGGGCGGTGCGCGAGAAGTTGGCGAGACCGTCGATATCACCCTTGGCAAATGCCTCCGCCGCCCAGACGTCGAACTCGGCCGACCAGCCCGGCGGTGGGGCGTCGACCCGGAAATCCCGCAGAAACGGGAGACCGTGGGTCAAGAACCCCGACCCGATGATCAGCACCCCTTCGTCGCGCAGCGGTCGCAGGCGGCGTCCGAGGTCGATGAGCCGGTCGGGGTCAAGGGTGGGAAGCGAAATCTGGAGGACCGGGATATCGGCCTTCGGATACATGGCGATCAGAGGCACATAGGCACCGTGGTCGAGACCGCGGCTGGTGAAAGCAACTGACTCCCGGTCGGGCATCAGGGCCGCCACCTTCTCGGCGAGGTCGGGCGCAGCGGGTGATGGATACTGAATCCGGTAGTACTTTGGGTCAAAGCCACCGAAGTCATAGATGAGCGGTGCGGCGGATTGCGTCGAACCGATCCCCAACGGTGCCGATTCCCAGTGGGCGGAAACGATCAGGATGCTCTTGGGTCGGGGCAGCTCACCGGCCCAGTCCGATAGTTCACCCATCCACTTCTGGTCATCAAGGAGCGGCGGCGCTCCATGGCCGAGGTAGATCGCAGGCATCCGCCCCTCGGAGGGCCTATCGGAAA
>CAZPIZ010000319.1:0-2520 GCA_964586615.1 uncultured Acidimicrobiaceae bacterium
CCTTCGCGATCGGCGGCAGCCTCCTGGCTGCCAAGCTGTTCAAGTGGGAATAACGAGTCGGGTGCAATGACCGCGCGATCGATCCCGGATGGTCCTTTGGTGGACAAAGCTGGCTCCGATACTTCCTGGTGGGAGCGGGGAATGACGTCAGTGGTCGGCTGGGCGCCGTACATCACCCTTTTCATCAGCACTGCGTTTTTCCTGGCAAAGGGAAACGTTCCCGGGCGAACCGGCACTTTGGGTCTCGCCGCCGTCGCCGCGGTTTGGGTGTATTTCATGTACACCCGGGTGAATCCGGAAACTGCCATGGACGCGCGTGGCCCGGGACCGAGCCGGTCGCAGCGAGTGCAGATGGTCATCTACTTCGTGGGACTCCTGGTTCTGTGCTTCCTGCTGATGGCGCGAGACCCCGTCTTCTTCATCTTTGTGATAACGGGCTTCTTTCACGCCTACCTGCTGAGCTCCTGGCCACTGGCGTTCCTGGGCGTGTTCGTCACCTCTGTCATTATCAACTCGCAGATTCTTCAGTTTCCTTCCCCTGATGCGGATTCGATCGCCACGTTTGTAATCGTGGTTGCGATCCAGACCGTCGCCATCGGTTTCGGCACCATCGGCGGCCAGAAGCTGGCGGAACTCAGCGAACAGCGAAGAAGAGCCCTGACTGAGCTCGAGGCAGCCGTGGCCGAAAACGACGGCCTCCATGCCCAGCTCCTCACCCAGGCGCGGGAAGCCGGGGTCCTCGACGAACGGCAACGAATGGCGCGCGAGATCCACGACACGATCGCCCAGGGATTGACGGGTGTGATCACGCAGCTGGAGGCCGCCGGGCACGTCAAGGATCCCGCCGAGCTGCAACGCCATCTCGAAAACGCCATACGTCTAGCCCGGGAAAGCCTGACCGAGGCGAGGCGCTCGGTCCAGGGCATCGTTCCGGTGCCGCTCGAACGGAGCCGGCTTCCTGACGCCATCACCGACGTAGCGTCACGTTGGTCGGGCATCACCAACGTGCCGGTCCAGCTCGCCACCACCGGCACGGTGCACGGGTTGGACCCGGAGGTCGAGGTAGTGCTGCTCAGGGTGGTTCAAGAGGCGCTTGCCAACGTGGCCAAACATGCACGCGCCAAAAGGGTGGGAGTGACGCTCTCCTACATGGGCGACGTCGTGACCCTCGATGTGCGCGACGATGGGGTCGGATTTGTCCCCACCATCGGGAACGGCGTCGCATCTAGAAGCGGGTTCGGGCTGACCGCGATGCGCCAGCGGGTCGACCGGGTCGCAGGCAGACTCGAGGTCGAGTCGGAGCCAGGACAGGGCACCGCCATCTCTGTGAGTGTCCCGACGATGCCGGTCGGGGCTGACGGTGGGTGAAACGACCAAACCGATCGCTCTACTGATCGTCGACGACCATCCCGTGGTACGTGACGGATTGCGGGGGATGTTTGCCGACGAGGCCGATTTCGAAGTCGTCGGCGAAGCCTCCAATGGCAAGGAGGCCGTTGCCAGAGCAGAAGCTCTCCATCCCGATGTGGTGCTGATGGATCTGCGAATGCCGGAGATGGACGGCGTAGGCGCCATCAAGGCGATGAATGAGCGTGGGATCAAAGCCCGGGTGCTGGTCCTCACCACCTACGACACCGACAGCGACGTCCTCGCCGCCATCGAGGCGGGTGCAACCGGCTATCTCCTCAAGGACGCTCCCCGGCCCGAACTGCTGCGGGCGGTTCGAGCGGCGGCGCGGGGTGAGGCAGTGCTGTCGCCGACCGCCACCTCCGTTCTGCTCGAACAGGTCCGGCAGCCGTCAAGAGACTTGGTGAGCGAACGGGAGTTGGAGGTCCTGCAACTGATCGCCCGCGGCTTCAACAACCGTGAGGCCGCCGCTCACCTTTTCATCAGTGAGGCAACCGTTAAGACCCACCTGCTCCACATCTACACCAAGCTCGGTGTCAACGACCGGGCGGCGGCGGTGGCGACGGCCTTCGAACGCGGCTTGCTTATTCCGGGAGACGGCAGCCGTTAGCGATCGCGGCGGGCTGTCAGGCGGGCGGGGGATTCGAGCCGGATGACTGGAATGGTCCGGACTAGCTTGCGCTGGTACTCGGCAAAGACCAGGAACCTGGCGGCGTGGTCGGCGAAGATGGACGTCAGACAGCACACGTTTGCCGATGGCCCTCCGGCTCTAGAGTGCCGCTCCACGTTCGAGCAGAGCAAAGGAGCAGGCCGTCGCAACCGATCGTCGCTACGACTACGTGATCGTCGGAGCCGGTTCGTCCGGCGCGATCCTCGCGTACTGGGCGTCGAGGGTCTGAGGGTCATCGACGGCTCGATCATGCCGGTACTGCCGCGCGCCAACACCAACCTGCCCTGCATGGCGATCGGCGAGCACATGGCGGCGCGCCTGCGACCGGTGTAGGTGCGTTCCGATAGCCGGCCGTCGACGGCACCCCATTCGACGTCAATGCTCCCGACGGGAGGCGAGGACGGCGCCGCCGAGGATGAGGACCACCCCGGCTAGGGCGATGA
>CAZPIZ010000320.1:0-2512 GCA_964586615.1 uncultured Acidimicrobiaceae bacterium
GTCGGCGACCGTGGAGACGACTTTGGCTATCAGGAGCACGTCCCCCAGGTCACCCACGAGGGTATGACGGCCGATGTTGCTGCTGCAGTTGCCCGGCTACGCCAAACCAATCCGGATCGGCGGATCTTCACGCTCGGCTTTTGCTTTGGGGGTTCAAGCGCCTGGCAGCAGGCCGCTTGCGGTCATGGTCTGACCGGCGCGATCGGCTTCTATGGACGTCCCGACGGTCTTCGCCCGCAAGGCGCCAGGACCCCGATCGACCTGGTGCCGGAGATGGCCTCGCCCATCCTCGCCCTGATGGGAGGAGACGACCCCAGCATTCCCCCCGAAACGGTGGCTGTCTTCGAGAAAGCACTAGAGGAAGCCGGAGTCGAACACGAGATCGTCACGTACGAGGGCGCCCCTCACTCCTTCTTCGATCGCAAGTACGACGACTACGCAGAAGAGTCGGCGGACTCCTGGCGACGGGTCCTCGAGTTCATCCGAACTCGTTCCAGCTAACTGAATCGTTTGGCTCCGAGGATCGCCTGGGTGATGGTGTCGCCGACATTGTCGGTGATCTCGAGCTTGCCGGTGACGTCGACCATCCCCGCCCGGGCGAAGGCTCTCTGAGGTTGGGGCTGGACCCCGGTGAGGACCACTTTGATCCCCAACCCGTTGAGGCTCTCGATCGTCGATTCCAGAGCCACGAGTCCGGTGGCGTCCACCGCCGGCACATCCTCGAGATCGATGATGACGGTGTGGACATCGCCGGTGACGGTGGTCAGGGCGGCCAGCGCCTTCTGAGCCGCTCCGAAGAAGAGCGGTCCAGCCACGTCGTAGAAGACAACGCCGGGAGGCAGTCCAACGGCGGTGTGACCCTGGGGGCCACCGAGAAGCTGGGCGCCCGAAATCTCCACCATGCGGCGCATGAACAAAAGCGCGGCCAGGACTACCCCCACCCCTACCGCCACCACCATGTCGAACAAGACAGTGAGGAAAAAACACACCAAGAGAACCGTGATATCACTGCGGGGTGCGATGCGAAGCATCCGCAGAAAGTGGGAAGCATCACTCATGTTCCACGCGACCACGAGAAGCAATGCGGCCATGGCCGCCATCGGGATGTAGCCAAGCAGCGGAGCCAACGCCAGCACCGCCGCCAACAAGAAGACCGCATGGATCACCGCCGCTACCGGTGTTCGACCCCCGGCCCTGATTCCGGTCGCAGTGCGAGCGATGGCACCCGTGGCGGCAAAGCCACCGAAGAACGGAACGATCAAATTGCCGATGCCGAGGCCGAGCAACTCGGAGTCAGGATCGTGTCGGGACCCTGTCATGCCGTCGGCGACAACGGCGCACAGAAGCGACTCGATCGCGCCCAACATGGCGATCGCCACCGCGGTCGGAGCCAGTTGCGTGAACATTGAAAAGTCGATGCCCCCGTCGACCGTCCAAGGCAGAACAGGCGTAGGGGGCATAGCCGGTATCCCACCGAAGCGGCTGGCGATCGTCGTCACCTCCGAGCCGCTCCCGGTCAAAAGCACGCCGACCACTGCGGCCAGGGTCACCGCAACCAGCGGCACCGGCACTCGTTTCGTCAGTTTCGGAAAGAAGATCATCAGGCCGAGGGCGAACACCCCAACCACCACGTCGGGCCATCGCACCTGTGGAAGACGGTCTGCGAGGTCGCCGATTCGCTCCCAGATTCGCTCACCCCCGAGCGACCCCAGGCCGAGGAAATCGCCTAGCTGGAGGACGGCGATCGTCACCCCGATCCCGGCGGTAAACCCGGTCGTGACCGGGTGGGGAATGAACTGAATCAGCTTCCCCAATCGGAGAAGCCCCATGGCCACCAGAATCAGCCCGGCCATCAGAGTGGCCACCAGCAACCCGGAGACCCCGTACCGGGCGGTCACCGGAGCCAACATGACGACAAACGCTGCGGTTGGCCCCGTCACCGAGTGCATCGACCCGCCGGCCAGCGCCACCACCACCCCTCCGACAATGGCTGTGAACAACCCGAGCTGCGGTGGAGCACCCGAAGCGATGGCTAGGGCCATCGAGAGAGGAAGGGCCACGATTCCAACCGTGACTCCCGCCCCCAGATCGGCGCGGAAGTCTTCGGATCGATATCCCCGAGCGGCCACACCCCTCATGGCGGAGGCAAAAGGGAGCGTTGGTTCTTCAACTATGAATCGTTTGGGCACGGATCGATCGTATACGGGGTGCCAGAGGCGCTTCTGCTAGGTCCCCCTATCGGGAAATAAGGCCGGGCAGGGTCAGACGGTTAGTCCTCCGCCTTGCCCAGGTCCTGCCACTTCTCGGCCGATACCTCGACGTCGTAGTGTTTCGCTGCCGCCTTGATGTTGGCAAAGGCCTGAGCTCTATCTGCATCGCTCACGCCTTCCACCTGATTGAAACGCGCCAGCGCATTGCGGACATGATCGGCGTCGGTCAGAGGCTCCTTGCGTTGCTGGGGGAAGGCGAAGACGCTCCTCGGCAAGTCATCGCGTTCGTCGGTATCGAGTTG
>CAZPIZ010000321.1:0-2499 GCA_964586615.1 uncultured Acidimicrobiaceae bacterium
GGGTCTGCTCGCGCTCGTCGTGCCCTCCCAAAGACATACCCGATCCACGGGCCCGTCCGATGGCGTCGAGTTCGTCGATGAAGACAATCGCCGGGGCAACCTTCTTGGCCTCGTTGAAGAGGTCCCTGACCCGACTGGCTCCGACCCCGACGACCATCTCGATGAACTCCGAGGCCGAAATAGAGAAGAACGGAACATTGGCTTCGCCTGCCACTGCCCGGGCCAGCAGGGTCTTTCCTGTTCCCGGCAGCCCCGAGAGAAGAACACCTTTCGGGATGGTGCCGCCCAGGCGGGTGTATTTCTGAGGGCTTTTGAGGAAGTCGACGATCTCGGTCAACTCTGCCTTGGCGTCTTCGATCCCGGCCACGTCTTCAAACGTGGTGCGCTGGTCCGACGCCTCAAAACGTTTGGCCTTGCTCTTTCCGAGGCCGCCGATGCCTCCCAGAGCCGAGCCGGCCCGGCGCCACATCGACACAAAGATCCAGAGCAACAACAGGGTCGGCCCAAAGCCAAACAGAAGTTGTTGCCAGAAAGGAGTCTGCTCGGGGTCGAGGGCGGAGATCTCGACCTCGTTTTCCCGCAAGGTCTCCACCAGGTCATCGTTTGCCCAGGAAGGGCGGACCGTTGAAAACAATTCGGAGGTAACGGTGGGATCGTCGGGGACGGGCTGCGGTTCGATGAACCGGCCCTGAATCGTGTCGCCCTGGGAAAAGACCGTATCCACCCGTCCCGCGTCGACGGCATCGAGGAACTCGGTGTAGGTGAAGTCGACCCGGGGCTCGCTGAACACGACCGACATCAGATACCAGTTGGCGGCGAAGAGGATCAGGGCCAGGATCAAGACCCGCCGATTGGGGGGTCTGCTCATCAGACCCTTCGGCTGCTGGCCCTCTTCACCCTTGGGTGGGGCGCCTTCGACCTTCCACTCGGGTGGACGTTTGTTGTCAGGGTTCTGACGGGTGGTCATCGCTGATGACAAGCCTACTTAGAGGCTGTCTTAACCGGTTGCCCAGCTCCGTCTTCTGTCTATGTTCCCTACATGATTTCCAATGCCCGGATCCTGGGGATGCTGGCCGAACTCGCCCGGTTAACCGCCCTTGACGACGGCTCCCCTCAATCGTTCAAGGTGAGGGCATACGAGAACGCGCTCCATGGCATCGAGGGATACCCCGGGAACGTCGCCGGTCTCGAGCAGAAGGAGCTGGTGGCCATCAAAGGCGTTGGCGGATCGATCGCGACGCGGATCCGCGAGTACATCGACACCGGTTCCGTCGCCAAGCTCGACGAGCTTCGAATCAAATACCCGGCGCCGTTGGTGGAACTTCTCAAGATCCCCGGGCTCGGGCCCAAGACCCTCAAGATGTTGCGGGCGGAGCTGAACGTCGAGAACCTCGAGGATCTGCGTTCGGCCATCGCCCGGGAGGCGCTCCGGGACCTGCCCGGCCTCGGCAAGACGACCGAGGAGAAGATCGCCAGGGCCATCGAACGTCTTGGTATGCACGGCAAGGACCGGCGGACGCCGATTGCTGATGCCTTTCCCCTGGCGGAAGGGCTGGCGGCCGAGCTCGAGACAGTGCCGGGCGTCGATGCCGTCACATGGTGTGGGAGCCTGCGCCGGTTTGCCGAGACGATCGGTGACATCGATCTGGTGGTCTCGGCCAAGGCGGCCGATGAGGTGATGAAGGCGGTCGTCGGACATCCCCTGGCCAAGGAGGTTGTCGGTTCGGGAGAAACCAAGACCTCGATCCTCACCCATGACGGGATGCAAGTTGACGTGAGGGTGGTCACGGCCGATCAATACGGGGCGGCTCTGGTCTACTTCACCGGGTCGAAGTCCCACAACGTCGCTCTGCGTCAGCGTGCGATCGATCGGGGATGGCTCCTCAACGAGTACGGGCTTTTCGAAGGAGACGTCCTGATCGCGTCGGCGACCGAGGAATCGGTCTACCGGGCGCTAGATCTGCCATTCATTCCTCCACCGCTCCGGGAGAACTCGGGTGAGATCGAGGCCGCGGCCAACGGACGATTGCCGGACCTCGTAGCGCTCGATCGGATCAGAGGCGATCTTCACTTTCACTCCGACCGGTCGGGCGATGGTCGTTCAACCCTGGAGGAGATGGTCGCCGCCGCCGCCGAGAGGGGTTACGAATACCTGGCCATAACCGAGCACGGTGAAGACCTGTCGATCAATGGTTCCTCGAGAGAAGAGATGCGGGCTCATCAACGCCGGATAGCCACGCTCCAGAACCATTATTCCTCGATGCGTTTGCTGTACGGCTGCGAGTTGAACATCGGACCCGATGGCAGCCTCGACTACGACCCTGAGTTTCGTCTCGAGTTCGATTGGTGTGTTGCCTCGGTTCATTCGCACTTTGACCTCACGGCCGACCAGCAGACCCAGCGCTTGCTCAGGGCGATGGCGGATCCCGCCGTCAACGCCATCGGGCACCTCACCGGCCGTTACATCGGCCGGCGACCCGGCATCGACCTCAACCTCGA
>CAZPIZ010000322.1:0-2489 GCA_964586615.1 uncultured Acidimicrobiaceae bacterium
CGACACTCTCACCCTCAACTGACCGCAGGCGGCGTCGATGTCCTTGCCTCTTGTGTCTCGCAGGGTGACTGTCACCCCTCGCATCCTGAGCAGGCCCATGAACGCCTTGATCCGGTCCTTGGTTGACGGCTGGTCGGAGCTCATTGGCGTTGCGTTGAGCGGGATCAGGTTCACGTGTGCCCTAAGACGCCGGGCTATGTCGGCGAGCTTGGCTGCCTGTTCCTGAGAGTCGTTGACGCCGTTGATCATCGTCCACTCGATCGAGAGGCGTCGGTGCTTCTTTTCGAAGTAATGGGCGGCGGCCGCCTCGACCTCGGCGAGGGGATAGCGCTTGTTGATGGGGACGAGCTTGGTTCGCAGCTCGTCATCGGCAGCGTGGAGGCTCACTGCCAGGTTCACCGGCCACGGTTCCTCCGCCAGGCGGCGCATACCCGGCACCATCCCGACCGTTGATACTGTCACCGACCTGGCCGAGATCCCCATGACCTCGATGATGCGGCGCAGGCTCTCGCGGACCCGATCGAAATTCGCCAGTGGTTCACCCATTCCCATAAAGACGATGTTCGTGAGATGGTCCGGTGCTCCTGGCATGCCAACCGTTCGGAGAAACGCCTGGGCATACGCGACCTGGGCCACGATCTCTCCGGGCTCAAGGTGGCGTTCGAAGCCGAACTGTCCGGTGGCACAGAACGTGCAGCCGAGGGCGCAGCCAGCCTGACTGGAAATGCATACGGTGGACCTGCGTGGATAGCCCATGAGGACGGTTTCGATCGCCGCTCCGCCGGCCGCCCTGAACAACCACTTGCGAGTGGCCCCGGAGTCGGCTGACTGTTCGACCTCGACGTCGAATGGCCACAGTTTCGCTTCGAGGTCATCACGAATGTGGCTCGGAAGATTGGTCATCTCCTGGGAGGTCAGCACCGGGGTCGTGTACAGCCAGCGGCGGAGTTGGTCGGACCTGAAGGAGGGCTCCTCCGGGAGCAGATCTTCGAGCTGTTCGGGCGCGGTCAGATACGGCACTACGGCATTCTTCCCTTTTCGCGCGAAAAGGCCAAGAGATGCTCCCACTACCTACACTCGCCGGGTTCATGGCGGATATTCACATGGGATGGTCACGGGGCGCGATCGGTTACCGGGACGCCCAACTCGATTCCTCGGACTTCACCGCAGCCATGACCCTCTTCGTTGCCGGGGTCCCGGCGATGTTGATCGGATCCGAGCTCGCGCTACAAGGCGTTGGGCTCGGACAGATGATTCTTGCCGTCCCGCTCGGGGCCTTGGTTGGGGCGCTGCTGGTCGGGCTGGTTGGCAGACAGGCTGCTGCCAGTGGGGTTCCTTCGGCCTATCTGGGACGGGCTGCCTTCGGGTCTATTGGAGGCGTTCTGTTCAGCCTTGTACGGCTGGCCCTGACCCTGGCCTGGGCTGCCATCACGCTGGGAGTGGCGGCCGGTTGGGCGCAGGCCAGCCTCTCCACCTGGGACCTTTCTCTCAACGTTTGGTGGCTGGTTGGGATCATCGCCTTGCTGGCACTCGCGGCCTTCATGCCGGGACCGGTGTGGGCCCTTGCCCAGCTCTTGCGGAGGAGGGTTTTCGTCGTAGCGATTGTTGTCCTGTTGGTGGCCACCTGGAGGGTCCTGTCGGGCTCCGACCCCGTTGCATCGGAAGCCGCCAGTGGTGGATTCTTTGAGTCCTTCGACGCCGTGTTCGGTCTGGCCCTCCTTTGGGCGGTTGTTGGCGGCGACTTCGGGGGCTACGGCAAGCGAGAAGAGGAAACCGCGACCGGTCTTGGTTACGGGTTCGTCGTGTCGAGTCTTGTCTTTGTCATGGCCGGTGCCGCCCTCACCCAAAGGCTCGGCGGACCACCGACCGACCTCGTTCTGTTCGGGGCCGGAGCGGCCGGTGCGGTGCTGGCCCTGCTTTGGGTGCCGCTTATGGAGGTCGACGGTCTCGGCGGTCTCAATGCATCGAGTACCTGGTCTCTCGAGACTCTGGTCCCCGGCATACCGCCAAGGGTCCTATTCGTGCTTGCAACGGCGGGATCCGTAGCCGGTGCAGTGATGCTTGAGGCGGAAGTCCTGCGTTCGGCGGCCGATCTAGCTCTGAGCCTCATCGCTCCCGGGTTCGGGGTCCTGCTTGTCGACGCCTACGTCATGAGGGGTGGCGCTCACTCCGCCGATGAGTTGCTTCGCTGGCGGGGGGACTATGGATGGCTCAACCCCTTCGGGCTTCTGAGCTGGGTAGTCGGGGCGGCGGTGACCCTGTGGCTGCGACCAAAGTCGGATGCGATCAGGGAGTGGCTCCCGGCATGGCCAGGTGACGGTCCCGGGGGTCTACCTGGCTTGCTCATAGGCTTCGCAATCGCGGCTGTGGTCTACTTCATCGTGGGCAAGCTCATCTTCACACGTGCCGGCAGGGTGTATCGGTTGCGGTTTTAGAGACGGAGGGCGGAAGGCGCCGGTAGCCTTCGGCCCATGAAGCGGCTCCTTAGG
>CAZPIZ010000323.1:0-2458 GCA_964586615.1 uncultured Acidimicrobiaceae bacterium
GTGAAGCCTCGCCCGCCTCAGCTTCGCCTCTTCAATCGCCGCCTGCAGCACTGCCCCGGCCACCGGCGAACCATCCACGCCAACGACTATTTCCATGATGACTCCTTTCCGTCATCGGCGGCCTCGACCGCCGCAATACCGACTGGGCTCGTTCTTACCGAGAAACGGGGCCGGAGCGCTTCTACCGCTCCCAACACGACTACCGGGCCGACCCCGGCGCCGATCGCCAACAGCCATTGACCGATGTCGATTGGCACGACCTCGAAGAGATCCCTGAACGGTGAGAGGACGGTGCCGGCCTGGAGGAGCAGTCCGGCAGCGATCGCGACCATGAGCCGCGAGTTTGAGGAATTGCCGTCCAGGGGCAATCGAACGACAAACGCATAGAGGAGGTGGGAGAGCACCAGTGTCATGAACATGACGGTCCTGGCCTCTTCCCAGCTACCACCGGATGCCCGGGCGGCAGCAAGGGCCCCGATCGCCCCAGAGGCCAGCAGCAGACCCCGGGCGGCCAGCATCGACAGCCGCCGGGCGGAGAGAAGCTGAGATGTCTTGAGCCCAGCCGGCCGAAATGCCAGCTCTCGGCGCGGGCGGTCGAAGCCAAGGGCAAGGGCCGGGAGGCCGTCAGTGAGCAGGTTGATCCAAAGCAATTGAAGCGGGAACAGCGGTATGCCCAGGCCAGGGAAGGCAGCCAGACCCGCGAGGACCACCGTCACCTCGGAGATGTTCCCGGCGACCAGGTAGTCGACCACCTTGCGAATGTTTTCGTAGATTGCCCGGCCTTCTCTTACAGCCCTCGTCACGAGATTGAGGTCGTCATCGGTGATGACGAGATCCGCCGCTTCTCGGGCAACCTGACTTCCGCCCAGGCCCATCGCTACCCCGATGTCGGCTTTCCGCAGTGCCGGGGCGTCGTTGACGCCGTCCCCGGTCACCGCTACTACATGACCGGCGGCTTGAAAGGCTTCGACGAGTTGCAGCTTCTGTTCCGGATCCACGCGGGCAAACACCCGGAACGATTCCAGATCGGCAGGAAGCCCATTGACTCGAAGCTCACTCCCTGTGACGACTTCATGATCCTCATGGCTTAGGCCGGCGGCCCGTGCAACGGCCGAGGCCGTCCCGGCATGGTCCCCGGTCACCATCACCAGATGCACTCCGGCTTCCATGACCTTGTTCACCGTCGCCGCGGCCTCGGGACGCAGCGGATCGAGCAGAACCGTCAGGCCGACAAGGATGAGGTCTTGTTCGGAGTCGTCAAGGTTTTCGGGCTCATGCTCGAACGAGTGGAATGCCAGGGCCAGTATCCGGCCGCCGGCCGCGGCGAGACTCTCGACCTCGGCCAAAACGGCCGCACGCCCTTCGTCGGTCAAAGGCGACAGGATGCCGTCCCCGGTCAGCACCTGGGTGGACCGGGTCAACACTTGCTCGGGAGCTCCCTTGGTCAGAAGCTGAAAGCCCGGAGGGAACTCGTGGAGGGTGCTCATCATCTTCCGCGTCGAGTCGAACGGCCGGCTTCCGATCCGGGGGTGACTGGCGCGAAGGCGATGGATTTCCGACGACTGAAACGCTTGCAGAAGGGCGATCTCGATCGGGTCCCCTAGGGGAGGATCAACGCTGGCGTCGCTGCACAACGCCACGACCCGGAATACAGCCTCTCCGGTCGGCCCCGAAATATGGTCTGGCGCGACCCTGGCACCACCAGGCGGGATCACGGCCTCGAACCTCATCCGATTCTGGGTCAGAGTGCCGGTCTTGTCGGTGAGCAGAACCGTGGTGGAGCCGAGGGTTTCCACGGCGGGGAGGTTTCGGACGATCGCCCCTACCCGGGCCATTCGTCTGACACCCAGCGCCAGGCTCAATGTGACAACGGCCGGAAGGCCCTCGGGAACCGCGGCCACCGCCAATGCCACTGCGGCCAGGAACGCCTCCTCGACTGCACCCGGGCCGTTTCCGAACCGGAACAGGATTAGGAAGAAGACGGCGACCGCGATAGCGACTGCGGCCTGGCCGAGTCGGGCGGACAGCTTGCCCAATTGCTTTTGGAGGGGTGTGGCGGTCGGCCCCGTGCTGAGATGGCCCGCCACCTTGCCGACTGCGGTCGATGGACCGGTCGCAAGGACGATGCCCCGGCCCGACCCGGCGGTGACCAAAGTCCCGGCGTAGGCCATCCAGGTTCGGTCGGCCAGCGGCAGCGCCATGTCCGCTTCGGGCAGGTATAGCTTGGCGACGGGCAGGGACTCCCCGGTCAGGAGCGACTCGTTGGCTTCCAGAGACCATGTGTCGACCAGCCACAGGTCGGCGGCAACCAGATCACCAGCGGCGAGGAGAACAAGGTCCCCGGGCACGACCTCGGCGGCAGGGATGACCAGGGACCGTCCGTCGCGGACCACTGACGCCGACGGGGCTGCGGCCGAGCGCAGCGCCTCCAACGCCGTTGCCGCTTTCTCCTCTTGAA
>CAZPIZ010000324.1:0-2454 GCA_964586615.1 uncultured Acidimicrobiaceae bacterium
ATGTTTGGAAGCCTTGGCCTGTGCACCAAGTTTCTCACCACCCGCGGCGTGGATCCGCTGATATGCGCCGCCATTCCCTTCACGTTGTCGGCCGTCATTGCCTTGCTGCGTCATCCACCGAAGGTGTCCACTCCGTGGCGGGAGGGGTTGGCAATGGGAGCCGTCAGCGCCGCCGTACCGGCCCTCTTGTTCAACATCGGGTTCAGCCAGCTCCCCGCCTCTCTGGTCACTCTTACTCTTGCCCTCGGCCCGATCTTCACCGCCATAACCGCCCATCTGGCCTTCCGCGATGACCGATTTTCGGCAATCAAGCTGGCCGGGCTCGCCCTCAGTTTCGGTGGCGTCGCCGTCCTGGCGGGGCTGCCGGCCGGTTCGGGTACCCGCGCGACGCTGGCGTTCGCTTTGACGCTGACGGGCGCCGCCGTGGCGGGAGCGTCTCTGGTGTGGGTCAGACGAATGGCAACCCACCACGACCCGATGACGGTGCTCGCTCCAATGCAGACCGGTGCTGCGGTGCTGGCGGTTACGGCCGCGGCTTTCGCAGGGCACCCGCTTTGGAACCCGGGCGCAGACCCGGTGGAGCTCGGCATTCTGGCGGCCATGGGAGTGGGAACGATTCTCACCTATCTGACCTCACTCAAGGCCAGCGAGTTGGCTCCAGCCAGCCGGGTCGGCTTGATGGGCTATCTCGTTCCCCTGGTTGGTGTCGCCGGTGGCGTCCTCATCTTCAACGAACCCTTGACCTCCAACCTTGCCTTGGGGGGTCTATTGATCCTGGCTGGAGTGGCGCTGGTGGGACGGGCCAATCGCCGCGTGGCCCTGGTCACACCGGGTTAGCCTCGGGCCCATCGTGAGCCGCCACATCCTCGTTGCCGTCGCCTGGCCCTACGCCTCGGGCTCGCTGCATCTCGGTCATCTGGCCGGTGCCTATCTCCCGGCTGACATCTTCGCTCGATATCACCGGATTGCCGGGAACCAGGTCCTGATGGTGTCGGGCTCGGATACCCACGGGACTCCGATCACGGTCAAAGCCGACCAGGAGGGCGTGACCCCCGAAGAGATCGTCAATCGCTATCACCCTGAAATCCTCGGTTATTGGGAGGCGCTCGGGATCTCGTTCGACTTGTTCACCACCACCCACACCGACAATCACCGTGAGGTCACCTGGGACATCTTCCGCAAGCACCGGGAACGGGGGACGATCGTCGAAGGGATTAGCCAGCAGTTCTTCGATCCCGAGAAGCAGCGTTTCTTACCCGACCGTTATGTCGAAGGCACCTGCCCGCATTGCGGGTACGCCCAGGCCCGGGGCGACCAATGCGACAACTGTGGCCGCACCCTCGACCCGGTCGATCTGATCAACCCGCGGAGCCGGTTGTCGGGCGCAACTCCGATTCAGATGGAGAGCAAGCACTGGTTTCTCCGGTTGAGTGCGTTCTCTGATCAGATTCGGCCCTGGCTCAGCGCCCAGACGACCTGGCGACGTCATGTCAAGAACTGGGCGTTGGGCATGATCGACGAGGGGCTGCCCGATCGGGCCATCACCCGCGATCTCGAATGGGGTATTCCGATTCCCCCCGAGGCCGACATCCTTGGCCCTGGCAAACGGATCTACGTCTGGTTCGAGGCCGTCATCGGCTACCTCTCTGCTGCCAAGGAATGGGCTCAGATCCAGGGGCGACCGGAGGCATGGCGGGACTGGTGGCAAAACCCCGAAGCCGAGAGTTACTACTTCGTCGGCAAGGACAATATCCCCTTCCACGCCGTCATCTGGCCGGCGATGCTCATCGGGTATGGGGAGCACAACCTCCCCACCAATGTCCCCGCCAACCAGTACGTGACCTTCAAGGGGGCCAAGGCGAGCAAGTCGATGGGGGTCGGCAGGTCGATCGGGTGGTACGCCGATCGACTCCAACCCGATGCCCTCCGATTTGCCATCGCCTCGGTCCTGCCCGAACAGAACGACACCGACCTCACCGACGACGAGATCGTTCGTCGCATCAACGAGGAGCTAGTCGCAACCTGGGGGAATCTCGTTAACCGGGTTCTGACCATCACCTCCCGCAACTTCGATGGCAGGGTTCCATCCCCAGGTTCACCCACCGCAGAGGATCAGCAGATACTCAAGGGCATCGACGGGGCGCTCACGGACATCGCCTCTCTGATCGAGCGGGTTGAGCTGAGGGCGGGGCTTCGCACGGCGATGGACGCCGCCACCACCGTCAATGTCTATCTCAACGCCACCGAGCCATGGAAGCTGGTCAAGACCGACCGCGATCGGGCGGGCACTGTCCTCTGGACCGCCCTACAGGCAATCTCAGGTCTGCGGGTTGGGTTCTCTCCATATCTTCCCTTCACCACCGGTCCGCTCGGGGAAATGCTCGGTTTGGGGTCGGAATTGAACGAATGGACCCGGCCCGAGCTAGCGGCCGGGAGTGAGCTCGGCGAGATTTC
>CAZPIZ010000325.1:0-2426 GCA_964586615.1 uncultured Acidimicrobiaceae bacterium
GGATCGCCGCCAAGGATCATCGCACTACCCACCAGCTCGCTGCCATTCTCCCGGACCTGCGCGAGGGCGATTTTGAGGCTGCCCAGGTCGGAGGTTCCAACGGCGCTGAGATCGAGCTGCAACTGGGGTGCCAGAGAATTGATCGCCTTGAGCGTGGCCTCTCCGACCAAGCGATGCCGGTGAGAAGGGTCGCCGTCCCCCTCTGCCCTCCCGACGAAACGTTCGTGTCGGGCGCTGAGAGTTACCACGATCACGGCTCGCTGGCCGTGGATTCGCTGGTCGATGGATGAGAGAGCTGGTCGCACAATCATGAGTTGGCGACGATACAGGGCCAGACGCCCACACCCCGGGCCGGGAGAACTCTTCTTCGATAGCATCCGAAAACTCGTCAAGACCAAAGGAGGCGTCATGCTGAAGGAATTCCGCGATTTCATCAACCGCGGCAATCTCATCGACCTGGCGGTGGCGTTTGTGATGGGCGTCGCCTTCGCAGCCGTGTTCACAACCTTCACCACCGGGATCGTCACCCCGCTGATCGGCCGTATCTTCAGCGTTGAGGGCCTCCAGGACGAGGTCGTTGCGGGCGATATCCAACTTGGGGCCTTCCTCGCCGCTTTGCTCAACTTCATCATCGTGGCCTTTGTCATGTTCCTGGTGGTCAAGGCCTACAACCGGATGAAGAAGCCCGCCGAAGCCGCGGCAGAGGCCGCCGAAATCGTCCTGTTGCGGGACATAAGGGACGCGTTGCGGGCCCGGTAGATCAAGCCCAAGCCCACACGGATACTTGGGACTTGTGGCCCCGCAACCCGCGAAACGCTCCTCTTTGACATACTGTGATCGGAACCGACCTGGCAGAGTTCGCGGAAACCTGGGCGTTCGAGTACCGGAAGCGTACCCCTCAATCCGCCTTTGAAGGGGTCGCATCCGGACGGAACGCACCCAAGCGATCCCAGCGGCGTGAACTGGTCGGATATGGACTGGCAGTGGTAGCGGTAGTGGCCGCAATCGCGGTTGCGGCGAGTGGAGGTGTCCGAGTGGAAAACGAGACCTGGCGTTGGCTGTGGACCGGACTGGCATTGGTAATGGGAGTCGGTGAGATCTTCACGGCCGGTTTCTTTCTGCTTCCGTTTGCCATCGGAGCGGCGGCCGCCGCCGTCCTGGCATGGCTCGGCGTGGCCGTCCTTGCCCAATGGCTGGTGTTTTTCGTGGTCTCGCTGTTCGCCCTGGTCTACCTACGTCGATTCATCTCACGTCAGGACGATTTGGATCAACCATCGGTGGGCGCCAATCGCTGGGTCAATAGCAAGGGGGTCGTGCTCGAAGCGATCGATCCTCTCGGCTCGACGGGTTTGGTGCGGATTGGCGGAGAGGAGTGGCGAGCGAGCTCCGATACACCGATCCCGGCCGGCGCCGAGGTCTTGGTGAAGGCCATTAGTGGGTCCAAGGTGATGGTCGTACCCATCGACTGAGGGGACCCATCTCGAAATTGTGATTGAACAGCCAGGTCGACGAGAACAAGGAGAGTGAAAGATGGACCCGGTGGTCTTTTTGTTCATAGTGGTGGCCGCCGCCCTGATATTGGTGGCTGCGACCGGTTTCCGGGTGGTGCGACCCTTTGAGAAAGGGTTGGTGGAGTTGCTGGGCCGTTATGAGAAGACGGTCGAGTCCGGACTGCGATGGGTGATGCCCTTCGTCAAGCGACTCACCAAAGTTGACATGCGAGAGCAGGTGGTTGACGTTCCTCCTCAGGAGGTCATCACCAAGGACAACGTCGCGGTGGTCGTGGACGCAGTCATCTATTACGAGGCGACCGATCCGGTGAAGCTGAAGTACAACGTGGCCAACTTTGTGCTGGCCGCCACCAAACTGGCGCAGACCAACCTGAGGAACGTGGTCGGAGATCTCGATCTCGATACGGCATTGACTTCGCGAGAGATCATCAACGCCAAGCTGCGCCAGATTCTCGACGACGCCACCGACAAATGGGGCACCAGGGTGGTGCGACTCGAGATCCAACGGATCGAGCCGCCGGCCGATGTGACCGAGGCCATGCACCGCCAGATGAAGGCCGAGCGAGATCGTCGGGCGGTCGTCACCGAAGCCGAGGGTGAGAAGACTGCCCGGGTTCTTAAGGCCGAGGGTCTCAAGGCGAGCCAGATCATCGAGGCGGAGGGACAGGCCGAGGCAATCAAGCGAGTGGCGGATGCCGACCGCTATCAGAAGGAAACGGTAGCCGAGGGTGAGGGTCGCGCGATCGAGCGGGTGTTCGCCGCCATCCACAACGGCAACCCGACTCCCGACCTGATCGCCATCCGCTATCTGGAGGCGCTCCAGGGTGTTGCCAACGGCCAGGCAACCAAGATCTTCCTGCCCCTCGACACAGCCGGAGTCCTGGGTGGTGTAGCAGCCGTGGCCGAACTCTGGAA
>CAZPIZ010000326.1:0-2419 GCA_964586615.1 uncultured Acidimicrobiaceae bacterium
GAAGGAATCATCGCTCCCGACCGAATCGAATCCGAATACCGCGCTGATTCCTCGAGCGAGAAGGAGTCGATTGCGTCATCAAATATTTCGACGTCATCTCAGAAGTGGCGGCCAGAACCGGCTTCTTCCAGAGCGCACTGCGGTTCTGAAATCCTTCACCCGCGGCCGAGAATCGATACCCAAATCGAGCTTCTTGATGATGTTCAGTCCGACCCGCCGAGAATTTCCAATCTTCCCTTGAGGGTCTTGGAGGGGACCCATGGCAACAGCTCGGCGCCCGGCTCGCGGCTGGTTACTCGGCGCCTGTTTCGCGGTGGACGCCTCCTGCTGCGGCGTTGATGGCTTCGGCGAGGGTGGGGTGGATGTGGATGGTCCGACTGATGTCATCGACGGTGGCTCCGCTGGCGGCAGCGATGACGAGTTCGTGGATGAGGTTGGCGGCGTCGGGTCCGACGATGGTGGCACCGACCAGGTGCCGGTCGGGTCCGGTGACGATTTTGACGAAGCCGGAGGTTTCGCCGATGGCACGTGCCTTGACGACGGAGCTGAATCGCTCCCTCCCGACCATGACCTGGTCGCCGTGGCGAGTGTGTGCTTGGGGTTCGGTTAGGCCGAAGGAGGCGACTTCGGGGTCGGTGAACGCGGCGTGGGGGACGAGCCGGGCGGTGTGAGAGATGTCCTCGTTGTTGTAGAGGTGGCGGTAGAGGAGGGCGGCGTCGTCTCGGGCGGAGTGGGTGAACATGGGCGGGCCGATCACGTCGCCGATGGCATAGACACCGGTGCTTGTGGTGGTGTACTTGTCGTCGACTCGGACGAATCCCTGGCTGTCGGTTTCGATCCCGGCGATGTCGAGGTCGAGGCGGTCGGTGTTGGGGGTGCGGCCCGTGGCGACCATCAGCTGTGTCCCGGTGATTTTCCCGCTGTTCAGGTGGACGGTGACGCTGCCGGAACTGTTCGCGGTCACCCGTTGAGGCTCGACCCCGAGATGCACGTCGATTCCTTCATCGGCGAACGTCTGGTGTATGACTTGGGAGACTTCGGGGTCTTCGCTGGGGAGGAGCCGGTCGGCTCGTTGGATGATGCTGACTTTGGATCCGAACCGTCGGTACATCTGGGCGTATTCGCAGCCGACGTAGCCGCCGCCGATGACGATGAGATGGTCGGGGAGGTCGGTGAGGTCGAGGGCGGTGGTGGAATCGAGCCATGGGACGGTGTCGAGGCCGGGGATGGCTGGGATGTGGGGTCGGGCCCCGGTGTTGATGATGATCCGCTCTGCCCGATAGCGGGTGCTGTCGGCTTCAAGGGTGTGAGGGTCGACGAATCGGGCTGGCGCTTCGATCAGGGTGAGATTGTCGGCGCGGGTTACGGTCCGGTGGGCACCGTCTCGGATCTTGGAAACCACATGATCTTTACGGGCGACCACTCTGGCCAGGTCAACTCGGACGGGGCCGACTTCGACTCCGAACTCGCCTGCCCGGCGGGCTAGGTGGGCGACCTTGGCCGAGTGGATCATGGTCTTGGTGGGGATGCAACCCCGGTTGAGACAAGTGCCGCCCAGGAGGTCCGCTTCGATGAGGATGGTGGGGCCGTGGCGGGCGGCCCGCAACGCCAGGGGGAGGCCTGCCATGCCGCCGCCGATCACGACCGTGTCGGTGTTGTTCATGGGCTGGCGGTGAGCGCTTTCCTGAGCTGGGAGGCAGAGGGTGCGGGTTCGGCTCCGTGCTCGGTCCGGTAGAGCCGACAACTCAACCCTGGTGATGTGGTGGCGATGGGGAAGGGGTCGGTTCCGTCGATGAGGATGGTGGGCGATCCGTAGAAGGCGACCCGGGCGGCATCTTCGGGGGTGGCGATCAGCTCGAAGGACATACAATCCTCTGCGTTGAGCCCGGCCAGTCTTTCTATGAGGAGGGCGATACCGGGGCAGTCGGCGACGTGACGGATCACGATCCTGGCAGTCATCACCCAAACCTACACCTTCAAGTATGGTTGAAGGTCAAGTGGGATATGCTGGCCCTGATGAGGATAGGTGAGATCGCCCGCAAGGTCGGGGTAGCAACCTCGGCAATTCGCTTCTACGAGGAAACGGGTCTGGTTCCAGAACCTGCCCGCACCGCTTCGGGCTATCGAGAATATGACCCATCAGTGCTGGACCGGTTGGCGTTCATACGGGCGGGACAGGCGGTCGGTTTGACCCTGGGCCAGCTCCGGGACGTGCTCCAAATCAGGGATCGGGGAGAAGCGCCGTGTAAACATGTCGCCGATCTCATCGCTGACCGGATCACCGACATCGATCAACGGATCGATGACCTCACAAAGCTCCGCCGGGACCTGGTGTCGCTCGCCGGTGAAGCGAAACGGCTCGACCCCACCGAGTGCCCCCCAGAAAGCGTCTGTCGGATCCTCACCGGAGCGACAGGAC
>CAZPIZ010000327.1:0-2412 GCA_964586615.1 uncultured Acidimicrobiaceae bacterium
TTCAGATAGCCAAGAACAATGGGCCCTTTGGTGCCAAGCTTGAGGTTCCGATGACAAGACCATCACGATGACTGCTCCTGAGACCCCTCCCAAAGGTCCGCCCCGGATCAATCAAACCCAGCCAGACATCACTGAACTCGAGACCCGATACGTGCAAGAGGCACTCATGTCGGGCTGGCTTTCCGGTGGCGGCCCCTTCGCAACCCGCGTGGCTGGCCAAATGATGGGGTCGCTTGGCTGTAGCGATGTGATCTTGACGACATCCGGCACTGACGCCCTCGAACTCGCAGCCTTGCTATTGGATGTCGGTCCGGGCGACGTCGTTGTCCTGCCATCGTTCACATTCGCCAGCGTGGCGACGGCGTTTGCGCGAACGGGTGCACGCTTACGCTTCGCCGACATCGAGCGCGAGACTTTGGGAATCGACCCGACGTCGTTGTCCGAATTGATGGACGATTCGGTCAAGGCCGTGGTGCCAGTTCACTACGGTGGGATGGCCTTCGATCTCATCGCCGTGCTTGAGGCACTCGAACCCTTTGAACGCGCCCGGCTTGTCGAGGACAATGCACACGGGCTGTTTGGTTCGTTTCAAGGCAAGGCATTGGGCACCTTCGGTCCGGTAGGAGCAACCTCATTCCACGCCACCAAGAACCTGGTGGCAGGTGAAGGTGGCGCTCTCCTGATCAATGACGAGTCCCTCGCGAAACGGGCTCATGTCTTGGCCGACAAGGGGACCGATCGGCAAGCGTTCCTCCAAGGAACCGTGGACAAGTACACCTGGAGAGACACCGGGTCTTCCTTTATCCTGGCTGAGCCTTTGGCCGCGCTTCTAGCGGCCCAAATCGAACGGCGCCACGAGATCCACTCCAAGCGCGCCGACCTCTACGACCGCTACGTCACCCTTCTCACACCCGAATCCAAAGCCGGTCGATTCGAGCTTCCGGGAAACAGAGACGGCTGCGACCCGGTTAGGCACCTGTTCTATCTGTTGCTCGAGTCCGAACAGGTACGGGATCTCGTGGCAGCCGAATTGCAGGCCGCGGGCATCGGTGCCACGTTCCATTACCTCCCTTTGCACGCTGCCCCTGCGGCCGCCAGATTCACCGACGCAACCAGCCAATGCCCCGTTGCAGATGATGTCAGCCGTCGACTCCTGAGGCTCCCGTTCCACACCGGAGTGAACATCGAGAGTGCCGAACGAGTCGCGGAAACCTTCTTGGCGGCGTTGGAGCGACATGGATAACCACCGACGAACCGTGCTCGTTACCGGCGGGGCAGGGTTCATTGGTGGTGAGTTGATCGGGCGCCTCTTGTCGGTTCCTAACCAACTGGTGGTTTGTGTCGACAAACTCACCTACTCGGCCAATAGACCTCGTCTTACCGCACACATCTCGGCCGGCCTGGAGTTCCATCCAATCGACCTGGCGGATGAGGACGCTGTCGAGAACATCATCGGGACGGTCCGCCCTGAGGTGATCTTTCATCTAGCTGCGGAGTCCCACGTCGACCGTTCGATCGACGGGCCGGCACCATTCGTAGAGACCAACGTGGTTGGCACATTGAATTTGCTCCAAGCTGCACTGGATCTCTGGCGCTCAATGGACTCCGCACAAGGCGATCGATTTCGGTTGATCCATGTGTCCACCGACGAAGTTTTCGGATCGGCGCCGGATGGGGGACTATTCAGCGAGACCACTCGCTACGACCCCCGGTCACCGTACTCGGCAAGCAAAGCAGCCGCCGATCATCTGGTTCGGGCGTGGCACACGACCTACGGGTTCCCATGCATCGTGACGACGACGTGCAACAACTACGGGCCCTTTCAGTTTCCCGAAAAGCTGATTCCGCACACCGTCGTTCGGGCTCTGACAGGAAAGAGCATCGCCGTCTACGGCGATGGCCAGCATGTCCGAGACTGGATCCACGTCGCCGATCACCTCGACGGCTTGATTCGAGCAGCCGAACACGGCAATGCCGGAGAGAGCTTCTTGTTCGGTGGTCGCAATACTCTGACCAATTTGGAGTTGGTCGAGCGGATCTGCATGTTGCTTGACGAAATGGCCCCGGGTAAGGCGCCGTACCGGTCTCGAATTGAATTCGTTCCAGATAGGCCGGGCCACGATCGACGCTACGCGATTGACCCGACCACCGCAGAGCAGAGGCTCGGTTGGAGCGCAAAGATCGACTTCGATCAGGGCCTAAGCGAAGTCGTGAAGTGGTATGTCGACAACGAGGCCTGGTGGCGCCAGATCATGGCTTCCGGGTATCGAACGGATCGGCTGGGGGCGACGAGGTGATGCGCAAGGGTGTGATTCTGGCCGGCGGGGCCGGTACCCGGTTGAGTCCTTTGACTTTGGCGGTGAGCAAGCAGATCCTCCCCGTCTATGACAAGCCGATGATCTACTACCCGCT
>CAZPIZ010000328.1:0-1193 GCA_964586615.1 uncultured Acidimicrobiaceae bacterium
CACGCTGACGCCCATTCCTATGGCAACCACGACAAAGGCGATGCCTAACAGGACATGTCGAAGCCTGGGTAGACGTCTCGTGCCGACCACGCCGACAGAGCTCCGGACACCAACTGCGGAGGGCATTCCTGGTTATCGGTCGGCTCTGAGGCCGAGAAAAGTGGAATCAATCCCGGGTTAGTTACCGGGTCAGGCCTCCGCCCGCCTCAGCGCCTGGTCGGTGAGATCGATCACGATCTCGGGCTCCCCGACAATCGCACGGACATGGCGGGCCAGGGATTCGATCATGGCCTCTATCTGCTGAGCCGTGTGATACACAGTATTCGTGAGGCGAACCCCGGCCTGCCCGACCGGAACGGCCGGGAACGCTGCGATGTTCAGGTAAAACCCGTCATCCATCATGCGCCGGGCCAGTTCAAAAGCCTGGCCCGACCCCCCGATCCTCACGAACCAGAGCGGGGTGGCGTCGGTATTGACGACAGGGAGATTGGCCTCTACCAGCCCGGCCCTCATCAGTTCGATGTGGCGGTTGAGGATGGCCTGACGTTCCTCCAGCTCGGGGGACAGATGGATGTCGGCTGAAGCGACCGCGGCCCCCAATTCGGCAGGGCCGAGGGGACCCGTGAACATCATTGTCCCTCCCGACATCTGCACCCGCTCGGCCATAGCTACATCGGGAAAGGCCAGCGCTGCACCGCCCGAGCCAAATGACTTGGAAAGCGAAACGACGACTACCAAACGAGGATGCCAGGGAACGGCATCGAGAACCGAGCCCTTACCGTTGACCCCCCGCCATCCGAAACCGTGGGCATCGTCGAAGTAGGCGTGGAGGTTCTCGTGCTGATCGACCAGCTCCATGATGCGGGCCACCGGCGCCAGGTCTCCGAGCATCGAATAGACCCCATCGGCGAGATACCAGACCTGGTCGAACCGGCTACAGGCATCCTCCACGGCGGTGGTCAACACCTCCATGTCGTTATGGGCCACTGGAGTCACCGAGATGCCCTCGGCCATCAGGATCTGGGTCGCCAGGTGCACCGACGAGTGGGCCTGAGAGTCGACTATGACGGCGTCGCCGTCTCCGATCAGGACCGGGAGAGCGGCAAGATGCCCCAGCGTGGTCGTGGCCGGCACGATCACGTGGGCATTGAAGATCCGCCCGAGACGCTCTTCGAGTTCCGTATAGAGCCCGA
>CAZPIZ010000328.1:1293-2386 GCA_964586615.1 uncultured Acidimicrobiaceae bacterium
TTCCCAGTTCGCATGTGCCAGCCAGCCTTCCTCTAAGGAAGGACCAAGTGCCCATGCCCTTTGAGGCGCCAGCTACGCCATTCCCTGAGGCAGGACCTTCCGATTCCAACGAACCTTAAACCGCGAGGTGCCCTAGAAGCAACGATCCACTTGGCGATGTAATGAAGTTGAGACAATCGACATTGACTGTCGCCCCGCGCCGGACGATACTTCCGAACAGCATGATTCTCACCGTCATCATCATTACCAACTAGGCGCACGCCACATATAGGCGTGTGCCCGAGACCCTTCGCCACGGCGGAGGGTTTTTTGTTGCCCGCCCACACCAGAGAAAAGGCCAGTCGATGAAGTCCCCCACAAGTAAATCTCTCGAGATCTACGACACCACCCTCAGGGATGGCTCTCAGCAAGAGGGCATCTCCCTGACCGTGGGCGACAAGCTTCGAATCGCCGCCTTGTTAGACGACCTCGGGGTCGACTACGTCGAGGGAGGATGGCCGGGGGCACTGCCCAAAGACGACGAGTTCTTTGCCCGGGCCCGAAAGGAAATCGACTTTCGCAATGCGGCCCTCGTTTCCTTTGGCTCGACCCGGCGGCCTTCCAGTCGCGCCGCGGCCGATCCCCAGCTCGAGGCCCTGCTGGCCGCCGAGACGGAGATCATCTGCATCGTGGGAAAGTCATGGGATTACCACGTGCTAGAGGCTCTCCGGATCGATCTCGACGAGGGCGTCCGGATGGTGGCCGAGTCGATCGAATACCTGCGAGGTCACGATCGCCGGGTCTTCTTTGACGCCGAGCATTTCTTCGATGGCTACCGGACCAATCCCGAGTACGCACTCCGTGTGATCCGGGCGGCTCACGAGGCGGGTGCCGAGCGACTCGTTCTCTGTGACACCAACGGCGGCAACCTTCCCCGCCAGATCGTCGATGTCATCGGCCGGGTAGGGGCCACGATCCCCGGTGCCGAAATCGGAGTCCATTTCCACAACGACGCCGGGTGCGCGGTGGCCTCTTCCCTGGCCGCGGTCGAGGCCGGAGTCCGTCAGATCCAGGGCTGCGTTAACGGTTACGGAGAGCGGACCGGCAATGCCGA
>CAZPIZ010000329.1:0-2384 GCA_964586615.1 uncultured Acidimicrobiaceae bacterium
TTTTCCGGTGGCGGCGGCGGCGGTGGTGGCGGGGGTGGCGGCGGCGCCTGGTAACCGGGCCTCGTCATGGGGGATTGGCCTCACAGGGAAGGCGTCCGTCATGAGTCGGAGGCCCCTTTCGTTGCGTCGGCCGACGGCCTAGCTTGAGCCTCTGGAAACCAAGGATCGAAGGGTGGGGTAGCTTCTGTGACGGGTTTGGGATCCGCTGTGCGCGTCCGCGACCGCGACCTCACCAGGACTCCCTGGTTGGACGGAGTGCGCGGCGTTGCGATGCTGTGGGTTTTCCTGGTCCACGTGGCCGAGGAGATTTTCGGGTCGCCGTTCTTCATGAACCCTGCCGCTGGGTGGCCTCCGCTGTCCGAACGGTTCTCCCAGCTAGCCCCGGTTGTTGGCCTCGGGTCTTGGTCGATTCCCGCCAACCTGCTCCGATGGGTGGGGTGGCTGGGTGATCAGGGTGTCCAGCTCTTCCTGATCGTGACCGGCTATCTCCTGGTGGTCGCTGGTCGCCGGGCGATGGAGGACGGATCCCTCATCCGTCTGTGGTGGCAGCGTCTGAGGCGATTTCTTCCGATGTGGTGGGTGGCCTTTCTCACCTTTGCCTTGGCTTCGTTGCTTCTGGGCCGCGACGAGCCAAATCCGTTCAGCCTCAGCTTCGTTCTCTCCTTGCTCGGGATCAGGGTGCGCCCCGAGGACCTTTACTACGGCGCCGGCTCATGGTGGTACATCGGTCTCCTGGTTCAACTTGGCTTGATCGCGCCGTTTCTGGTGCGACTGGCGCGACGTTCCGATGGTTTTCGGATCCTCGGCTATCTCCTCGGGGCTTCTGTGTTCGTTCGCGGGGCCGGCCTGCTGATTTTGGAAGGTCACCCCTATCTCGACGCATGGAGCAGAGGGGCAATCGTCGTCACCCGTCTTCCCGAGGTCTTGTTCGGGATGATGCTCGCCCTCTGGATCCAGTGATCGCCTCGAGCAGAAGAGCTGGTCACCAGCGGAAGGGTGCTGGCGGGAGCTGGCGCCGCCTGGCTAACGGGACCCTTCTCGGTTTCACCCTGTTCGGCAATGCCTTGACCCCCTTGCTCACTGGAGCTGGCTTGGTGCTCGTCCTCAGGTGGCTGTTCAGGTCGAAGGTGCCCTCCTGGCTGGGCTGGATAGGGGTGCACTCACTCTCGCTGTTCATCGTTCATCACCCGATTGTCGACAACCTGGTCCCTGGCCTCGGTCGCTCCTGGTTCCTCATCGCTGCGACGATCGCTGCTGCCGTTGTTGTTTCTGTGGTCGCCGCTCTGGCACTGGAGAAAGCCACTTCCTATGTCATCCGACGTTGGACTGAGACAACCCGGCGACGTGGAATTCCTCGTGTGTTGGTCGGGCTGGGTTTGGCCCTGGGACTGGTGGCAGGGCTCGTTGTTGGTGCGGAGGTCTGGAGCCGGCGGCTCGTGCCCCAGGAGATAAATGGTTGGGGTGAGAGGCCCGCCCTTGATCCGCACCCCGAGTTGGGGTGGACCTACAAGCCAAATACGGCGATCCCGCTCGCTTGGTTGTCGTATGACTACACGATCGAGGTGAACGAGGAAGGCTTCCCGGGACCCGTGTCGGAGGCGGCATCCGGTGAGCGGCTTCGCGTTCTGGTCACGGGAGATGCGTTCACTAGTGGCGAAGGACTCGATCCCGACGAGGTTTGGCCCCACCTCCTCGCTGAGTCGACTGACGCCGACGTTCTCAATTTCGGGGTCACGGGCTATGGACCCAACCAGGAAGCCGCAGTGCTCAGTCATTACTTGCCGACGTACCAGCCCGACGTCGTGGTTCTACAAATGTTCGTCAACGATTTCTTTGACACCATGAGCACCGACGACGAATTCCGCACCCGGATTGGATTTGGGCGTCGTTCCTCGACCTCCCCTGCCTCTTATCTCTCGGCCCAAAACCTCCGGGCTTGGCTCAAGGCCGAGGTCATCGGTCGCTTCAACGGTGCTCTCGACCGACGGGGTTGGGATCTGGGGAACCTCGGCGCCATCGAGGCCGGGGCGATCACTGCCGGCATGCTGGACAGCGTGGCTACCCGGCTCGAGGAGATGCGACTGGCCACCGAAGCGGCCGGAGCCCGGTTCGTGGTCGTGCTGATACCGGGCGCCGCCCAGACCTGTACCCCTCAGGATCTCGAGTATTGGCCATCCGGGGTCGAGGTTGATGATCCGAATCGTTTCGATCTCGACCAACCGCAGACGCTGATGGCCGAGGCCGCAGAACGGGCCGGGGTCACCGAATACTTTGATTTGCGTCCTGCCCTGACCGGTTCCTGCTACTTCCAACCGGCCAACATGCACCTGATTCCCGAGGGTCAGGCTTTAGTGGCAGCTGAGGTGGCCGCCATTTTGGACAAT
>CAZPIZ010000330.1:0-2371 GCA_964586615.1 uncultured Acidimicrobiaceae bacterium
TTGTCGGTTCCGACGACGATCTCGCCGAACATCTGCTCGAGAATCACCTCTACATCGCCTGCGTTGGCGCCGGCCGGGGTGGGCGTGCTTCCTTCGTACGCCGCCTTCAGATTCTCATCGAAGAACGGCCAGATCTCCACTAGGCGTGGGTCATTAATTGCCTCGGTCTGCCTCATTGGGACCGATCCATTTCCGGCCGCCGCAATCAGGTTTTCGGTCGAAGCGATGTATCGGAGGATCAGAGCCGCCTCTTCGGGATGCTCGGTCCCGGAGGTCACTGCCCAGGACCGGGCTGCAGACAGGGCGACACCGTCGGCACCGCCACCCGATCGGGAGAGCGGGACCGGTGTGAGGCCCCATTGGTCCGGATACGCGAAGCCGTCGGCCTCGTTGAAGTCGCCAGCGGTGGTGAACCCATCGAGGATCAGCCCGGCGTCTTGCGCCACGAAGGCTCCCCGTGACTCGTCCTCACCCCAGGCGATGGCTTCCGGCGGGAGCAGTTCCTCAGCAGCAGCCTGAAGGAACCAGTTGATCGTATAGAGACCGCCCTCTGACGTGAGGTCGGGGACCGCCCCGTCGAATGGTGTGCCGGCGGCGGCAAGCACGGTCTTCAGAGTGGTGACGCCATCACCGGCCCTCGCTTGCACGGTGAACGGAATCGAGTCCGGTCGGGCCGCCTTCATGGCACGCATGGCATCCAGTACGTCGTCCAGGGTCTCGAACGGTGCTTCGACTCCGGCCTCCTCGAACCACACGCTGTTGTAGTAGAGAATGTCGAAGTTGGCCGTCACCGACATGCCGTACTTCTCGCCGTCCTGTGTGGTTTCGTCCCAGACCAGGGGCAAAAGCAGGTCGTACAGTGCGGGGTCCTCTTCCTGCCATTGCGCAGCAATGGGGTTGTGGGGTAGGAGCAAACCCGCCTCGGCGAAGTTCTCGATCAGGAACGAGTCTTCGGCACCCAGAATGTCTGGCAGTGGCTGCCCGGCGTCCTGCATCCGCAACATCTGTTGCAGCATGTCGTCGTTGGACTGGATGTCGAATTGGACCGTGACGTTGGGGTGCTCCGCCGTAAAGCTCGCGAACTCGTCCGGCGGGATGTAGTAAGGCCGAGAGGCCCACACCCGCAGCTCGATCTGTTCGTCCCCGCTCCCTCCGGCGGTGGTAGTGGTGTCTCCGCCACCTCCGGCGGTGGTAGTGGCCCCGCCATCACCAGCCGTGGTGGTTGCGCCCGAGTCGCCACCACAGGCAGCGACAACCAACCCGAGAACCAACATCAAGATTGCGACCTTGCCGCCTCCGGGCCCGTCTGAACCCATCCGCCGCAATTGTTTTAGTTTCACTTGGATCTCCTCCGGTTTCTGCATCAACGGCTCGGGACCGCCGCCCGGGTGGCGCAAGTCCTATGTCGTACAATATGCAGACTACCGAAGTGAGGGGGCCGGTGCCCGATGCGGCACCCAGTCCGACCGGGCTACCGGGTGTAATCGACCTCGACGGTTCTCCGGTCGGTGACCGAGCGGGCAATGGCGTCGCACAGTTGCATGCTGCGGAGACCATCGAGGCCGGAGGCGTTTGGTTGCTGGCCTGCCAGCACGGCTTTGGTGAACGCGGCCACAGATCGTCGATGGGCGCCGGGGCTCGGATACGGGGTGACCGTTTCCCTATTCTCGGTGAGGACATGGAGATCGCCATCGACCCGAGATCTGGTCAGGCCCGCCCCTGTGATCCTGCCCTTGCTCCCGTAGATCACGATGTCGTTCTGAGGGAACCGGACCTTCTCGTTGCAGTTGACGTAGGCGATGGTTCCGTTGCTGAAACGCAGGAGAATCATGGCAAGGCCCTCGACGGCACCGCTTCCCGGCTGCTTGTCGAACATGGCGGTGACATCGGTCGCCTCGGCATCGAGGATCAGGCCGAGAAAGTCGAGAATGTGGACCCCGACGTTGTACAGGGTGCCGAAGCCCGCACTGGTTGGATCCGCCCGCCAGTTGTCGTAGTGCCGTGGCCCGGAGCTGCCCTCGACCTGGATGACGTCGACGGTTCCTATCACCCCGTCCGCCACAAGTTTCTTGGCGTCCTGGACCCAGGGCAGGTGCCGGTTGTGGAAGTTGATGCCCAGCTTCACGCCGGCCTTTTCACATGCTTCAACGGCTGCGATGGCGTCGGGCACGTTGATCGCCATCGGCTTGTCGCAAAGGACGTGCTTTCCAGCCTTGGCGGCGGCGACCACCTGGGCCGCATGTTGGTTGTTGGGCGTGGCGATGAAGACCGCTTCCACCTCGGGGTTTGCGAGCATCTCGTTGTAGTTGGTGTAGGCGAAACGCGCCTGGAATTTCTCGGCGAATGCATCTGCCCGGCCCTGGTCGCGGCT
>CAZPIZ010000331.1:0-2344 GCA_964586615.1 uncultured Acidimicrobiaceae bacterium
TCTTCGCCCCTCCCCAGTCGGATGTATGCCGGGAGACCGATCTGGTGCGCCACCTCGGCCAACTCCTCCCGGCTGACGACCGCGGCCCTCACCTTGGCCATCTGACCTTCTGACATGTGGCCGAATTCGTTGAAGAGGAACGTGGTCACCGCCAGGCCAAGGACCGCGTCTCCGAGAAACTCGAATCGCTCGTTATGGGCGACTCCGGGGTGCTCGGCATGGTACGAGCGGTGGATGAGGGACCATGCCAGCACCTCGGGATCGCTGAACTTGTGGCCGAGGGCCTCCTCCAGCGGGGCCAGGGATTGACCCTCGAGATCGACCTCGCCCGTACTCATTTGATTTGTGACATCAGGTCTGGGCCAGTCGAGCGGTCATCTTGCTCACGAGATCATGCGCAACCCCGTCACGCGCTTGACGCAAGGCGTTGGCCACCGCCACCCGGGAAGAGGAACCATGGGCGATGACGACCACTCCGCCGACCCCCAGTAGGTAGGCCCCACCCGTGTGCTCGTAATCGAGGGTCCGACGAAGTGGAGCGATCGCCTCGATCGCCTGGTTGCGAACGGACTCATCCAGCGACTCGAAGGCGTCGAGAACCATGGCGATGACCATCGAGGCAACACCCTCGATCGACTTGAGCGTGATGTTGCCCACGAATCCATCGGTCACGAAAACGTCGGCCCGGTTGGCACCGATATCGCGGCCCTCGACGTTGCCGACGAAGTTGACGGGGGCGGTGGCGAGTAGGCGGTGGACTTCCTTCTCGACTGCTCTCCCCTTGCCTGGCTCCTCCCCGTTGTTGAGGAGCCCGATCCGCGGCCGTTGCATGCCGAAGAAGACCTCCGCCGCCACCGAGCCCATCACTGCAAACTGGATGAGGTGCTCGGCCTTGACTTCGAGATTCGCGCCCGAGTCGACGATCAGGGTGGGGCTGTTCGGGGTGGGGATGATCGAGGCAATGGTCGGCCGCAGGACCCCGGGAGCCCTTCCGATCACAATGGCAGCGGCCGCCATGGCCGCCCCGGTCGAGCCCGCCGAGACAAAGGCGCCGGCCAAACCGTCTCTAACCAATCGGGCCGCCACGCTGATCGAAGATTCGGGCTTCTCGCGAAGCGCCCTGGCCGGGTCGGCTCCCATCCCGATCGACTCCGGTGCATGCACGATGGGGAGCGAGGCGGACAAGACCGCCAGCTCCCGTTTCAGAATCTCTTCGTCACCAACCAGCAGCACTTCGACGCCATCGGCCGCAGCTTGCACCGCACCCGCCACGGTTTCGGCGGGGGCTCGATCGCCGCCCATGGCGTCCAGGGCGATTGGGATCATTCGGTCTCGAGGACCTCACGGCCGCGGTAGGTCCCGCACTGGGGACAGGCCCGATGGGGCAGCTTCTGGGCACGACACTGCGGGCACACCGAGATCGAGGGCTTGGAGAGCTTCCAGGCCGAACGCCGGTGATGGGTCCGCATGCGCGAGCTTTTCTTCTTGGGCACCGCCATGGTGCACTCCTTCAGGTTTCGGATCCGAACAATTGTTTCAGCGCGGCAAATGGCGAGCTCGACTGGTCGCCGTGGCCCGCGCAAGGGGACACATTCAAGTCGGCTCCGCACGTTGGGCAAAGTCCGAGGCAATCGGGCCTGCACCGGGGATCGGCCGGAAGGGAAAGGGAGATCTCGTCGCGGACCAGGGGGCTGAGATCGATGAACCCCTCGCGGGTGACCTGATTTCGGTCTTCGTCGGCCAATTTCGAGTTGGGGCTTCTGGCGAACAATTCCGTGAACTCGATCTGGACTGGACCGTCCCATTCAATCAGACAGCGGGCACACTCGTAATGGGCAACGGTGCTGGCGCTGCCCCGGGCAATGATGCCCTCGGGGATCGAGTTGAGTTGGGCGACAACATCTGCCACGTCGTCGACAACCGTCTCCCCCACCTTGAGGTGGAGATGCAGCTCACCACCCACCGCCCTCGAAAGACCAGGATGGCCGAGTAGGTCGGTCACCTGAAACCGGAGCACGCCCCCATTTTCGTTGGCCATTGGTGATATTGGATCGGGTTGCTCGACTAGATCGGAACTCGTCTAGATCGGAGGTTCTGGGCTTTTCGGCCGGGCCCGGTGGAACTCGTCGCGGGCGTAGTGGACCCGACCCAACAATTCGGTCAAGAGGGTCTCCACCCGGGAAAGATGACCGTCGATCTCGTCTTCGGCCTCGAGCCGCATCTTGCGTGATTCGCCTTCTGCCCGACGCACAAGGATGTTGGCTTCTTCGACGGCTTCCGTCACGATGTGGCTCTCGGTGACGAGTCGCCGCGATTCCGATTGGGCCCTTTCGGTTATCTCGCG
>CAZPIZ010000332.1:0-2339 GCA_964586615.1 uncultured Acidimicrobiaceae bacterium
TTCCCTTACAAGGAAGAGGTCGGCGGTTCGAGCCCGTCAACGCCCACCGGAGAACCCCTGTCAATATTGGGTTTTTCTGCCCTTGACCTTTGAGGTCGCTTAGGTTCGATCCACACCTGGGTCCGCGCCAGACCTCGGGACGCGCTCATCAGGTCGGTCTGGGAGTGGCGAAGAGAATAAAGGTCACCCCATCGCGACCACGGTCGAGACTGCAGGTATTCAAACCCCACGAACGGTCGGGCTCTAGGTGATCGCGGTGATTGTGATTCCGCCACGCGCCTTCTGTTTGAGTGTCACCCGCACCTTGTCGGATGGGAGGCCGAGCACCTCGGCGACGTCGTCTCGAAGCTTGACCGCCAGCGCCTCGCAGAAGTGTCCTTCGTTTCGGTACCCGCTCAGGTACAGCTTGAGCGACTTCGACTCCAGGCACAGAGCCTGCGGCCAGAACTCGATGGTCGCGACGTAGAGGTCGGGCTGACCCGTAATTGGGCAGATCGCGGTGAGCTCGTCGCTCGTCATCTCCACATGGGATACGCCCGGATTGGCGAACGTCTCCAAGCCGGCGTAACGATCAGAGCCTGCCTGGCCGAGCGCCACAAACTCAGTCGAGCGGGACGGGGGTTTCATGAACTCTTACTGTAGGAACATGATGCAAGCGACTCGAGCCTGACGTGACCGCATGAAGCGGGTATACCTCGCTGGACCTCCTTACGCTGACGAATACCGCCGACGCGCAACGGCCCTCGTTAAGCAAGTCGGTTGGGAACCGGTCGATCCGATGCGACGCGACTTCCGGGGTCAGACGCAAGGCAAGGAAGTTGAGATCGTCGATGGCGATCTCGGGGAGATCAGGGACTGCGACGCAGTCCTCGCTGCCTTCACGTTCCCGGACGAGGGAACCGCGATGGAAGCCTGGTACGCCCACACGCTGGGGAAGTTCGTTGTTGTGTATACCGGCGGATCACCGCCCCACCCATGGACCGTTTATGTGGCGGACGTGATCTGCGACGAGCTGGAACACGCTGTGCAGGCTCTCTCAGGCTGGCGTAAAGCGGACCCGTAGAGCTCCCGGACTTTCCGGCCTGGCGCACCGGGGTGCCGCGACTGGCCGCACTCGTCAGCGTTCGACCGAGTGCGCTCGGACAGGTGGCGGATTATCGGACCAACCAGCTTGACAATCTGGGTGGCCGCCTGGCGTTTTCTGAAACTGGCACGGGTTGCCAATGGCGCGGGAACCCTTAACCGAACTTCTGCCGGGTTACGTGCTCGGAGAGGCCCGGCGCGTCAATTCACTCAGCACGACGCGCAGGGTCTTGGGCTGCACCCGCACGGAGTTCCGGCGCTACCCGAAGACGGGGTCGCCGTCGGGCGCGACCACGAACCAGACGTCGCCGATGCCCTGACCGTTTGTGTCGCCGGGGGCAATGTCAGGAGAGTACCTGTAAAGCGGCAATCCGTTGTAAGTCAGTTGCCGGGTGCCGTCGTCGCGGATAGTGGTGCCGAGCAGAGCAGGATCGACACCTTCGCCCGCTTCTGGATTCCCTTCCACTAGGAGGGGCGGCCATGTGTGAGCGCAGTGCTCATAGCAAGCGCTGACTCCGTTCTGATCCACGCCAAAGCTGTAGAGGGTGAAGCCTTCGGCGTCGATCAAGATCTCCCCGAACGCCGACGGGCCGACCACCACCGATGGAGTGGGAGCAATGGCATCGCCTTCGCCGCCGCAAGCAGCCGCCACGACCAGGACGGCCACAAAGATGAAATGTCGCAGGCGCATGGATCCTCTCATCCCCTTGTCCAGGCGCTGAGCAAGGGGAGCGCCGCTCATGGAGGGCCGCTTGAGGCGGCCCTCCATGTGGTCATTGGCTAGCCGACGGTGATCTCGGCGGGTACCACGGCTACCCCGCCACCATCGAGCGTGGCGGGCCCGTCGGGGCCGGGAAACTCGTAGGTGCCGTTCCCGTTTCCATCGATGTGGGCCATCGGCCAAACTGTGGCCGATGCTGTCAGCGCGGTGTCGAGTGTGACGGTGACGTTGGTCGATTCGCCTTCCGGGAGCAGGTCGGAGTGTCCGAGCACTGCACCTGGGGAGCCGCTCTCGTCGGCATGGATGGCGATGAAGCCGCCCCCGGCGGGGAGGGTGACTAAGTCGACCACGACGGAGGTCCCGTCGCTTTCTTGGGCCGAGGCGGCTATCGCCGCCGGGCCCGTGACAGGCTCGGTTCCGGCAGCCGCCGTAGTGGTGGCGACTGCGCCTGTGGTGGTAGTGGCACCAGTGCCGCCGCAAGCCGTTGCCACCAAGGCCACGGCCGAAATCAGCAGCCAGATTCGTTTCATGGTTG
>CAZPIZ010000333.1:0-2336 GCA_964586615.1 uncultured Acidimicrobiaceae bacterium
GTTGTCGCTGATCACGCTCACCAAACGCACTCCGACCGTTACCGGGGGGTCGTAGGAGAGATCGATGACCCGGTCCAGTTCGGCGTCGTCCACGGTCGCGAGATACGCACTGGTTCTGGCGGCCACCGCCTCGTGATGAGCGAGAAGAAGCTCTGCATCGGGCGGGATCGCCGCCACCTGGTCGGGGCCGTGTCCATAGCCAGTGTTTTGGGGATCGGGTTCCATTCCGAACCGGTCATGCCAGCCTTCGATGATCCAGGCCTGCTCGAGTCCGGCGATGTCGGAGAGGTGATCATCCTGGATCCGGGTGAGATGCCAGGCCAACCAGGCGATCGAGTTGGCCCCCGGTTCGGGGCGGTAGGCAAGACCGGGCGGATCGGCGCCCTCCACCGATTGATGCACGAGCTGGCGGATCCGCCCGAAGGCCTCGAGAAAGACGGCGCTGGTATTCATGCTTGCTTCCGAACCGGGTCGCCCCGGCGGATGGTGCCCGGTACCACCACGCGGGCATTGAGACCTCGGAGCCGGAGCTTGGCGCCGGCCTCCGAGTTGACGAAACGTAGGGCGTCGACTCCAAAGCGCTGCGAGAACTTCTGGCAGCCGCTGTGAGGTTGCTTTGACACCTCGATGAGGCATTCGCCGATCGATAGCCCCGTCCCGGCCGGCAGGTTGCCTTCGCTGATGTCGAAATCGACGTAGAGCTGATCCCCGGCCAGCTGCCACCGTTCTGGGGTCCGGGCGATCAGCGCAATGGCCCGGGCATTCATGACATTGAGTTGCGTGCCCGGCTCGGGCGCACCGTCGGATGTGTTCATGCTGGGCCGGAGCTTCCAGCTGTCTCCGACCAGGCCATCGGCCAGGTCGAGCTGGCCCACCTCTAGCACCTCCCTTTCGCCTTCGGCAGGACGCCGGACGATCAGCGAGAGCACTCCCTCATCGACAGGAGATTCGATGATGTGGCCGGTTCCGGCCTCGAGATCGGACAACGTGGCGTGCATGAGGCGATTCTGGCAGGCCCGGCCGTCAGTCACGGCCGATTTGAGCAGTGCCGACTCAGGTGTCCTCGATGATCGATTCCGGCGGCAGGAGCGTCTCCGGAACAAGCAGACCAAGGATTCCAGCCCCGGCAACTCCGACTGCGGCCGCAAAGAAGCTGGCAGCCGCCAGCGACGCCGCCGAGGTGATGGCGGCGATCAACAGTGGCCCGCCGACAGCCCCGACGTCCGTGACCAGACGCCAGGCCCCCAGAAACTCGGCCCTCCGGCGCTGGGGCGAGAAGTCGGAGCCCAGCGTCATGTTTATCCCTGCCCCGAGGCCATTGCCAAAGCCGATGACCAACCCCGCCAGGAGCAGAGCGGCAAAGTCGCGGGTGAAGGGAATCAGGATCAGACCAACCGAGACCACCACGAGACAGGGGACCCCCGCCCACTTGCGGCCGAAGCGATCCATGACGACGCCGACCGGGTAGAAAAGGGTCATATCGACGGCGTAGGTCAGTCCAAAGATCAACGCAATCTGGCCGGCGGTGAGCCCGATGTGGTTCCCCCAGAGGGGGATCATCGCATCCTTGGAAGCTCGGATGATCTGTAGAGCGATCGTGGCGAGGCCGGCAGTTGCAAAGATCCGGCGATGATCGCTCAGCACTCGTCCGACCACCTTCAGTGAGGTCCGCTCGCTGCTCCCCTCGCTCCCTCCAACCGACTGAACCAGGTAGAGGACCACAGAGGCGCCGAGGGCCACGACAGCCTGCACGAAAAACGCCGACGCCAGTCCGAAAAAGCCGACGGCGAGGCCGCCGAGCAGCGGACCCACGAAGTGGCCGATCCGGGTGCTGCCGCCCATGATCGACATGACGCGTCCGCGGTGATGGATCGGTGCGACCTCGGTGGCATAGGCGAGCCGGGCCAGCACCCAGATCGACCAGGCGGCGCCCATCAGCATGACAAAGACGATGAGAAGAGCCAACGGCGGCCGTGTACCGATCCCGACCGCGACCAGCGCAAGCAGACCGGCTCCGATGATCATTGCCTTACGCTCACCAACCCGGGAGACCAACATCCCCGCCGGGATGTCGAATAGCAAGGTGCCAACGCTGCGCAGGGCGACTAGCAATCCAGCCATCGGCACCGACAGCCCCATGTCGAGGGCAAGCAGCGGCAGGATCGGGATCGCTGCCCCCTGTCCGACGGCAAAGAGGAATGTCGGTAGATAGACCGGGAGCGCCAGCGACCGGACCCGGAACGGCTCAGCTGACGACATCGTGCATTATGCACATCATCCGCCTGCTCGGAAACTCAAGGCAATCTGCCGTGGAAAGCGCGGCCTATGACCTTAGG
>CAZPIZ010000334.1:0-2326 GCA_964586615.1 uncultured Acidimicrobiaceae bacterium
CTTTGAGCGGCTTCCGTAACGATCGCGGTGGCAATCTGGACCAGCGAGCGGGGCCGTCCTAGCGGATGGCGGAGAGATACGCCTCGCCCCGGGGTGACAGGCGGTATCCGATCCTGAGGCTCAGAGTCAGTCCGAGATTCTTGAGCTTGCGAACGTCGGTCTTGAACGGCTGGGTTTCCCACCCGAAATGAGCAGCCAGATCGGGTGCCCTTCGACCCGGATAATTCTCGATCATCTCGAGGACCGGCATCGTCCACGGCCCGTGCGGCGACGCGCGGTCCAGCCGTTCAAGCCTTCTCGAGATCTCGGCGGTATCCGCCGGGGTTAAGTCGGTGCGGGCCGCTAGTTCTGCACGCGGATCGGGATCGTCCACAACGTGGAATTGAATCCGGTAGAGCGGGAGGCCTGGCCGCACCGGAAGATCGACCAGCAGGCTCGTGGCGTCGGCGTGACCGGCCCGTCGGGCGTCGGCGTCGGTGACACTCTCTTCCGCGCAGATCGAAACTGATTCGATCTCGATGATCCCGGCAGCGGTGCGGTACCTCCGTCCGGTCAGCACTTGCTGCGCCTTCCATCGCCGAAAAGTGACCGTGACTTCGCCGCGGGCGATAGGTTCCCAGAATCGCTTGAGGAAGAGCATCAGGGAACCCGGGCTGCGGGAATCGAGAATTGGATCGTCGTTCCCTGGCCCGCGAAGCTGGCGGCTGTCATCTCACCGCCGTGGGCCCGGACCAACTCTCGAGCTATGGAAAGCCCGAGACCGGTTCCTCGCGAATCGGCACCCTTGGCAAACCGCTCGAAGACCAAAGGCAACTGTTCGGCCGGGATCCCGGTCCCGTTATCTCGGACTGAGAACAACCATTCCGTCGAAGAGCCTGTCGCCGTCACTGTCACCGTTCCGCCGGCCGGAGTGTGTCGGATGGCGTTGGCAATGACGTTGGCGAGCACCTCACGCAGCCGTAAGGGATCGGCCAGCAACGAACCCGCCTCCGCCGTCGACTCCAACGTGATGTCGGACCGAGCGGCCAAAGCCTCGTAGGGCCCGACCGCATCTGCCACGAGGGTTCTTGCCTCGATCAACTCCGCGTCCAACCGCAGCTCACCCGCTTCGCTCAGGGACAGGACTCTGAGATCGTCGATCAACCTGGCCAGCAGGCGGGTCTCGTCCAGAAGCATGTCTATTTGCTCGGGACCGATGGGATGGACTCCATCCGCCATGGCTTCGAGTTCGCCCTGAATGACCGTGAGGGGCGTCCGTAGCTCGTGACCGACATCAGCCAGAAGGCGGCGTCGCTGTTCGGACGACTTTTCGAGCCTTTCGGCCATTCCGTTGAACGATCTGACGACCTGGCGCATCGGGCCGCTTTCGACCTCCGGAACCCGGGCTGAGTAGTCGCCGCCCGAGAGCCTGGCGGCCGCGTCCACAAGTCTGCCGACCGGGAAGAAGCGGGGGCGGCCGAATCGGGCGAAGAAGATGAATGCGATCACTCCCAGTGGCCACAGAAACCAGGGCCGGTGAAAAGCCGAACCCATGACGAACCCCAGGCCAACGAGTACCCCGACTCCGATCAGAGCGAAGGCGAGGAAGCGGGGGCGCCGCCCCCGGCGCGGCCAATCCTCTCCCTCCGGCCACCAGGGCGGGCGCCTGCGCCAGGCGCCCCGGTCAGGCATCGGCCAACTTGTACCCGACTCCATGAACCGTCAGCAACCACCGGGGGTGCTGCGATTCGGGCTCGAGCTTGCGGCGGATGTTTTTGACGTGGGCGTCGATCGCCCGTTCGTATGACTCGAAGGCGACGCCATGGATCGCTTCGAGCAGCTGCCCTCTGGTGAAGACCCGGCCCGGCTGGCGGGCAAGCGCGTGGAGAAGGTCGAATTCGGTGGCGGTGAGGACAACGGCTTTGTCATCGAGCCGAACCTCTCGGCGGGGAATATCGAGGGTCAACTCTCCGGCCCGGATGATCTCGGCCCCGAGGCGGGCTGTGTCGGTTCGACGAAGCACCGCCCGGACCCGCGCCACCAGCTCTTTGGGGCTGAAGGGCTTGACGATGTAGTCGTCCGCCCCGAGTTCGAGGCCGACCACTCGATCGGCCTCATCGGCCCGGGCGGTGACGACCACTACCGGGACATTCGACCCCATTCGTAGAGCCCGGATGACATCGAGCCCATCAATGTTCGGAAGGCCCAGATCCAGCACGATGAGATCGGGTTTCAGCTGACGAGCGGATGCGATCGCACCCTTGCCGTCTGAGGCCGTTGCCACGACGAAGCCCGCCTGCTCCAGGTAATCCTGGATCAGGCGGGCGATCTTCAGTTCGTCGTCAAC
>CAZPIZ010000335.1:0-2325 GCA_964586615.1 uncultured Acidimicrobiaceae bacterium
GGAGGCCGTTGGCCCCCTGGTCGAGGCGTTGCTGACCCAGACCCGGCCACCGGACGAAGTGGTGATAGCCGACGGGGGTTCCGACGATGGGACCCGGGAGCTTCTCGATCAACTTGCTGACAACCATCCCGAATTGGTGGTTGTCGATGGCCCCGGGGGAATCGCCGAGAACCGCAACGCCGCCATCGGGGTTGCGACCAGTGAGATCATCGCCTGCACCGACGCCGGATGCCTCCCAGAACCAGGGTGGCTCGAGGCGCTGGCCCGACCCTTTGATACCGGGGCCGACTGGGTAGCCGGGTTCTATCGACCCGATGGCAAGACCACCGCTTCCACCGCCGCCGGAGTCGTCATGATGACCGTCCTGGAAGAAGTCGACATGGATCATTTCCTGCCGGGAGGAAGCTCGCAGGCGTTCACGAAAGCGGCTTGGGAAAGGGTGGGGGGCTTCCCCGAGGGCATGAACGCCGGTGAGGACACTCTCTACGGAGAACAACTGCGAGCCGCCGGCTACCGCCCGGAATTCGCCCCCGATGCTCTGGTCGCTTGGCACCCACCTTCCTCGCTCACGGAGATGGCGGCCAAAGCCAGGCGCTGGGGGGAAGCCGACGGGATCAACCAGGTCAGAACCGGTGCCTACCTGCGGGTCATCGCCGCATATTGGTTCATGCCGCTGATCGCTCTCCTGGCCGCTCTCTGGCTACCAATGCTCGGCCTGGCGATCCTGATCCTGTTCCTTGGCATTGTCGGGTTCCGCACACGCTTCAAATTCCGATGGGTCGAAGGAAGCTCGAAATGGTTCATGGTCCCTCTCGCCCATGTCCGTCAACAGCTAGCCCAAAGCCGCGGCTGGCTGGAAGGTTTCGGGACTGCCAACCTCTTGAGGAAGGTGGCGGGCCGGGTGGTGCGGCCGGTGCGAGGCCTCTTGCCCGAGTCCTGGACGAGAAGCCTGGCTGGCGAGGCAAGGCCGGTTAGACACAACGTCGATGTTTGGATCGAGAACGAAACTCAGATCGCCCGGTGGTTGGAGGATTCACCGGCTACCTACCGGATAGGAACGAGAGGCCCGAAGCCAGGGACCGCCCTTGTGCAAGGGACAGTAGAACTGCGACCAGGATCGGAACCGCTGGTTGCGCCGGTGGCGGTGACCCTTCCGGACCGCCTGGTCGACGATCTCGTCGATGATCCTCAGATCCTCGAAGACCCGGCTGCTGCCTACTCGGTACTCAGACAATCGGGCATTCGTTATGGATTGGTCCCCTCCCCGGGCGGCCTTGCGACCCGCAAAGACATCATTAGAGGCTCGGGCTCTCTGGTCGTGCTGGCAGCCGTCCCGATCCACGATGTCGGTGGAGGAAGCCGCGGTTCCCAGATCGCCCAGGAGGCGGCCAGCCGCAACATGCATGTGACGTATGTCTCCCGATTTGACGCGGCGGAATCGGCCGACCTTGGTCTCCGTTTCATACATCCCCGTCTTGAGGAGACTCGGTTCGATGAGTTCGATGTAGACGTCTTTCTGGGGCGAGATCCGCAAGGGCCCAGGATTGCCCTGGTCGAATTCCCCCATCGCGATTACAAGTCGACAATCGAAACCCTATGGAACAACGGCTTCAGGATTGTCTATGACCTGATCGACGACTGGGACGACGCCACCCTCGGCGGTTGGTGGTATGACCACGAGTTCGTCGACTGGTTGATCGGACGCACTCATCTCTTGACGGGATCGGCACCTTCACTGGTGCGATCACTTCGCGAGAAGTCGGGCCGAGAGGTGATCGAAGTCCCCAACGGAGTCAATCCCCGGGTCTTCGACATCGACCCCGATCGACCAATTCCTCGTGACGTTCCTTCGGGGACGGGGCCGGTTTTGGAATACCACGGGTCGCTATATGGAAACTGGTTCGACTGGCCGGCGCTGATTGAAGTAGCCCGAACCTTCCCCCAGGCGAGGATCATCCTCATCGGTGATCGGCCGCGACGGGTTCCCGACCTACCCGGGAACGTTCATCTGCTTGGTCTCAAGGCACAGGGTGCTCTCCCGGCCTATCTGGCACACGCCGACGTCGGACTGATCCCTTTCGTGGTCTCGAAGACAACCCACGCCGTCAGCCCGCTCAAGGCTTTCGAGTACCTGGCGATGGGAGTCCCGGTAGCGGCGACGCCACTGGAACCGTTGGATGGGCTGGATGGGGTCCACACCAACCCCGACCTGGTCGAGGCCGTCCGCCGAGCGCTGGCTTCCCCACCACCCAATCGTCAGGAGGCGCTTGCTCGCCACGGTTGGGGCGAAAGGCTCGGTCGGTTGTTGGGAGCGCTCGAAATCGA
>CAZPIZ010000336.1:0-2325 GCA_964586615.1 uncultured Acidimicrobiaceae bacterium
ACAGATTCAAGGAACTGTCGGCCTTTTTAGGTCCGTCACCAATAATTTCGTCCCAAGTCGTTGATCATGGACGCTATCCCTGATCAGCGCCTTTTCACGATGGGAGCCAGCGGAATCGATGTCTGAATCGCCTACTGTCGTTGGCCACAGCGAAACCGCTCTTAGTCTCGGCCGAGCCTCGGCTTCTTCTGGAGTCATCAAACTGATGAAGTTGGTTACGACCCCCGTGGCCCCAGCGGTTCGCTTCTTGTGGCTAGATGTGGGGTTAGCTGCAAGCGTTGTCGTGCTCTTGGCGATCGGATATGAAACTCTTTGGTTCATCCTCGCGTTTGTCGGTGTCCTTGTCAGCGCTCTCCAGCTTCAACGGCGTGAATTTGTCCTCCGGGCGAGTGTGGTGGGAACGGCAGGGCCCGGGAGTCTTGTGTGGGCGGTCGCGGAGGGAAGGGTTCCACCCGACGAGCTGTGGGAGATCCCCGGATTCGGTCTCGCCTTGGTCGTTGTATACGGCTATGCCGCCCAGAGAGAGCGGATACAACGAGAACTACACGGGGCACGTGCTCGGATGGTGCAAGCGGTAAGCCATGACATGAAGAACCCCCTGACCGCGGTCGCGGGTTTTGCTTCGTTGATGGCCGACTCTCGCCACGCTTCCGACGATCCTGGCGAGATGGTGGAGTTCGCTCGGGCGATCGCCGACGCCACCGACGAAGCCCTCGCTCTTGTTGAAGACCTCAGTACGTCCGCACGACTGGAAGCAGGCACCCTGTCGATCACAACGTCGTTTGTCGAGCTGATCGAGCTTGCCCGATCAGTCGCTCTCAAATGGATTCAGACGAGCAGTGACGCCCATTTTCAGGCGCCGGCCGACGAGGTCCTTGTTGAGGCGGACGAGCTGAGAGTGCGACAGATTCTCAGAAATCTGATCACGAACGCCAAGCGCTACGGAGGCCCCAATCTCCAAGTACGGATCGGTAAGTCACAGGCAGCCGGGTGGATCCAAGTGATCGATGACGGGCCCGGCATCCCAGAAGACCAACAGGCGAACATTTTCAAGCCATACAAGCAGGGCGGCGAATCGCTAAAACCTCCCGACTCCCAGGGCCTCGGTCTGGCGACCTCCAGAGAACTCGCCCGGAGAATGGGTGGCGACCTCCACCATGAGCGGCAAGCTCATACCACCGTCTTCCAAGTGACTCTGCCACTTGCCAGCCATGCCTAAGACGTCTCGGAAGATGGCCAACCGTCAAATCGACCTCGGACTACATCGCAGTAGCCGTTATCGCCCGAGGTCTTAGGTCTTGCTTATCAAACCGGGGTGCTACAACGCGGCCACTAGCGGTCGCAATATCGGCTGCAGTGGCTTGGAAATCTTCGAAGGGTGGTGAGCATACCTTTTACATCGATTGGCTTGGTTAGGTAAGCGACGGCTCCTGAGGTGATTAGACGTTCGATGCGGCCTGGTGTGGCGTCGGCGCTGACGGCTATGACTGGATTCGCATGGGTGGTGTTCTTCTGACAGACGGGAGAGGTGCGGCGGAACCAGATGGCTTCTTTCCTCAACCGCACCCCCATCCCGCCGCCACGAACGACTTCTAAGTAACGAAACGACCCTTGGTTGGCACTTACTTGTCCTCGGCTGGACGGTGAAGGAGGCTGCCTTTGAGACCAAGGGTCGACCCCCCGATGCTGCGCCGGGACGGTTGCGCTGGTCCGAGAGTGTTTAAGGGTGGCTGGGTCTGGGTCGATATGTCTTTGTGTTTCCACCAGGCGTCCGAGTTCCGGGATCGGCGCGCCGAAAGAGCCGAGCCGACGGGTTAATGCTGGCCGATGATGGTCTGTTGTCTGCTTTGACCCGCCAGTCGGGGGAGTGGGCTGGGTCAGGTTCACCGCGGGAGGTATTTTCGCGCGCGGCAGAATTCTTCGGTGGGCGTTTGCCAGTCGACCTGATTGTGATCGGGGGGATCGATTCTGACCGGTTGGATCTTTCGCTGTGGTCCGTGGCGGAAGGGACAATCGAGGCATTACAGGGGGTTTCGGTGGGGCTTGACGATCCGAGGGCCATCGCTGGGGCGGTTCGGAAGAAGGGCTTGGTCAGGTTTGTCGGTTCGCAGGTGGGGGGACGGTCGTTTTCTGGGCAGGCGAGTTGGGTGGTAGCGGTTCCCCTGCTGGTGGGCGGTCGGGTGGTGGGTTCGATCGGTTTAGAGGGCGGGCTGCGTTGGGCAGGGCTGGTCGACGCGGGTGGTTTGCTGGTTGTTGGCTCTCAGCTGGGGTTGGCGGTTGAGCATGCTCGGGTGGTGGGCGGCATGGAGCGTTCGTTGCGGCAGA
>CAZPIZ010000337.1:0-2313 GCA_964586615.1 uncultured Acidimicrobiaceae bacterium
CCGGTAGCGGTGACCGACCGGGAGTCGGTCGAGAGTCCGGCGTAGAAAGCCAGGCCTTCCTGCCAGTGGTCGTTGAGGCGTTGGGCCGGGTCCTTCCCGAAAGCTTCGATGAAACGAGGGGTGAGGAATACCGACTGCGGGTCTTGTCCGATGACGACCAGTGGTGCGTCGCCGAAGTCATCGAGGGAGGCCGACACGGACGGTTCCAGATCGGCCCACGGTGGATGCCCCGCCTCGCCGGTCTCTTGGTCGAGCAAGGTCTGGAAGCCGAGGGGCATTGGGTCGACAAGCACCACTCCGACGATGTCGGACCTGCCGTCGGCAAAGAGCCGGGTGGCGTGAACTCCGTCACCGTTTGCCACCAGGACAAAGGGTCCGGAGATCCCCGCCTCGGTGAGGGCCTCGCTCAGATCCGCGGCTCGCTGCGCGGGAGTCGCCTCGCCCTCCACATACCCGTTGACGCAGACCTGATAACCCTGGTTGGAGAGCTGGGCCTGAACCACCGACCAGGATCCGTAGTCGATCCAGTCGAAGGGTTCGAGGATGACTGTCGGACTTCCCGCCTGGTCGTTTCCGGTGCAGAGCAAGCGGTGGGGGAACCGGTTCCAGTCGTCGGCCACGATCGCGGCCGATTCGATTAAGCCGGCGCTGGGGTCGAGCCGGACCAGGGCGCCGGGGTGGTAGAGGGTGACCCACAGCGAGCCGTCGGCCACGGCCAGTCCCCCCGCCTTCCCGGCCATGGGATAGCGGCGTACTTCCCCGCTCTCAGGGTCAATCCGTATCAAGAGATGATCGGTGTTGGAGGTCAGCCACAGCGATCCTTCGAATTCGGTCATGTCGAGGAGCCCGAACGTGATCCCACCAAACGAGCGGAGCTCACCGGTCTCCGGGTCGAAGATGCTCAGGTTGGTCCCAAAGGGGTAATCGTCATCCATCAGCCACAGCGAACCACCCGCTTCGGCCACCGTACGAACTCCCCAACCGTCGGCGGTGACCAATCCGGTCCGGGTTGGGATCACGATCTCTTCCCGGGAGCCGTCTGCGGAGAGACTGGAGATGAGACCTGTTTCGGGGTCGTTCACCCATAGATATCCGAGACCCTCACCCTTGAGCTCGCCCCTACTGGTCGACACGATCTCACCGTCCGACGAGATCTGATAGAGATCGCCCTGCTCATTGCCGACCCAGAGGCTGTCGTTGAACCAGGCCGCGCCGGACCCCGGATCGCCAATCGGGATCCGGAGGTCGACCGTTCCGCCTACTGGGTCGAATCGGAGCACCTCGCCGCCGTTGTCGTAGCTCCTCAACCAGACGTACCCGCCACCGACGACGACGCCTTCGACGTAGTCATCGATGGTGTACTTCGCCTCCATTTGCCCCGAGCTGGCCGAGACTCGCTGGAGTTCATGCGCCAGCGCGGTCATCACCCAGATGGTGTCGCCATCGACGGCCACCGTTTGAACACCGCCCGAGGCAAGAGGAACGACTGTCTCGATACCCGGCAGGTTGCCAAGGGTTCCGACTGGGGGGGCGAAAACCAACTGCGGCTGCTGACGCATCGCCGCCACGATGATGGCGACCACGATCACAAGCGCAAAGGAGGCGGCCGCCATGAGCCAGGGCCGCCGGGTCGTTGACGGGAGCCGCTGCAAAGGCGGAGTCAGGCCGACTCTCTCGTCCACCTTGGCCCGCAGCCCGGGCATGTCGACCTCGGCCCCAACCGCCGGGTCGGCTCGTTTCAGCAGGTCGATCATGCCGAGGCCTCCTCAGGTGTCGGGCGGGAATTGTCGTTGGCGAGGCGTTCGAATCGGACTCTCAACCGCGACTTGGCGCGATACAGCCGCTGGTCTACCGCGTTCTGTTTGATGCCGAGGACCGATGCGATCTCGTCCCTGGACAGACCGTCCCACGACGACAGACGCAACAATTCCCGGTCCGTGGCGCTCAGTCCGTCGAGGGCCGCCAACAAGAGTTCTACGGCCGGGTCGGGAGCCGGCTCTAATGCCTCTTGACCCGTACGGTCGGTGGTCGTCGCCTCCAGACGGGCCGAGAGGGTTCGCTGGCGACGCCGGCTCCGGTACCGATTGCCGACCACCCGATGGGCGACTCCGAACAGCCAGGCTCTCTCGGCTTCGCCCGGCAGCTCGTCAAGGCGGCGCCAGGCCACCGCGAAGACGTCGGCCGTCGCATCCTCAGCCTCAGATCGTCCCAGACGCCTGACGAAATAGCGGTAGATCGACTGGTAGTGCGCTTGGAATAGCGGGTCGAAACGCACCTCAGGGTTCTCTGGTTGGCTTCTCTGGCTTGTCTTCG
>CAZPIZ010000338.1:0-2304 GCA_964586615.1 uncultured Acidimicrobiaceae bacterium
TCGACGATCCGTCGTTTGGAGCCGACCGCGGTCAGACACGAACGGGCGAGGTCGATTGCTTCGTAGGCGAAAGGTCCACCCATGTCCTCGACCCGGCCCTGCGGTCCTGCTTCGACAAGATCGACGAGACGCCGGGCAACCTCGAGAGGATCGATGACCTGGTAGCGGGTCTCGGCTGGGATGAGCAGGAACGGCTTGCGAGAGGCGGTTGCGTACCAGGACCAGATCAGCTGATGAAACTGGGTTGCCCGCAGAATTGTCCAGGGGGCGCCGCTAGCGGCGAGGAGCTCTTCGGTCTCGGTCTTGACCCGGTAGTACCGGGTGGGAATCAGGTCACATCCGACGATGCCCGGATAGACCACATGCGCCTGCGGGGCTATGTCGATCAGCCGTCGCAGCCCACCGAGATCTACCTCGCGGGCCCGGGCCGAACCGGTGGCCGAATGAATGACGGTGTCGACATTCTCGATGGCCTGGTCCAAACCCGCACCGGTGGTGAGGTCGATACGTGCGTAACGGATCGTCGCAAGGCGCTCCGGTGCACCCTCCCTGGTGGTGGCGGCAACGACCTGGTGACCCCGCCGTGCCAGCTCACCAACGAGGCGGCGCCCGAGGGTTCCACCGGCACCTGTGACGAGGACGGCTTTCAAGATCAGGGGTGCGGGGCTCAGCTCCGAACGACGGTTCGGCTTTGCTCGCGCATGTACTGACGGAGATACCAGGGACCCCCGCCACCCCCGCCGGATGTACCCGAGCCCTTCCAGCCACCGAAGGACTGGACGTCTGGCCAGGCGCCGGTCGTGGCTCCGGCCCGACGGTTTACGTAGGTGACCCCGGCCTGGATGTCGTTGAAGAACCTCTCGATCTCGGCTTCGTCCTGCGAGAAGAATCCGGCGGTGAGCCCGAATTCGGTGTCGTTGGCCCTGGCGATGGCTTCTTCCAGCGAGTCCACCGGCATCACCGCGACGAAGGGCAGGAACAGTTCGCGGTCCCAAACCCACGAGTCATCAGGGGCGGTCACCACAGTGGGTTCGACATAGTTGCCGCGGGCTAGGTCTCCATCCTTGATGACCTCTCCTCCGGCCAGTATCTGGCCGCCGCTGCCTATCACTTCGGCCACGGCTTCGTGGAAGCGTTCTACGGCCTGACGGTCGATGACTGGTCCCATATACACCTCGCGAGCCAGCGGGTTGCCTACCTTGATGGCGTCGGTCCTTTCGACCAGCCGATCGACAAACTGGTCATAAACCTTGCGATCGACGTACACACGAGAGTTCGCCGAGCACTTCTGACCGCTGTAGCCGAAGGCCGCTCGCATCACCCCTTCGGCGGCGACATCGAGGTCGGCCGAGGCGGTGACGATGGCCGGGTTCTTGCCACCCATCTCGACCACCGTCGGCTTGGGGAAGTCCTTGGCGAAGCCCTTGTAGATGCCCATGCCGACGTCATAGGAGCCGGTGAAGGTGATCCCGGCCACGTCCGGGTGATGAACCAGGGTGGCCCCCACCTTTGAACCGGCTCCGGTGACCACATGAAACGCTCCGGCGGGGACGCCGGCCTCTCGCAGCACGCGAGCAAACTCAAGCCCGGTCAAAGCCCCGGCGTTGGAGGGTTTGAGGACCACTGTGTTGCCGGTCAGAAGGGCTCCGATCGATGGCCCACCCGCAAGCGCCATCGGGAAGTTGAAAGGCGAGATGATCGTCCAGACCCCGTACGGCCGCAGGACAGATCGGTTTTCCTCAGAGGGGGAAAGCTGACCGAGCGGGGTTACGAACCCATCATGGTCTTCCATCTGTTGTGCGTAGTAGCGGAAGAACTCCACGGTCTCGGCGACATCGCCCAGCGCTTCCAGACGGTTCTTCCCGACTTCGATTGCGACGATCGCGGACAGGTCGAACTGCTGGGCCTCCATCACATCGGCGGCGCCGCGCATGAGCGCGACTCGTTCCCGCCATGGCGTCGTCGACCATGTGGTGAAGTAATCGTTGGCGGCGGCGACAGCATCGTTGACGTCGGCATCGGTGGCCTGGGCGTAACGGCCGACGACGATCTCCGAATCGATCGGCGACCGTTCCTCGTAGAAGCCCTCGCCCCAGCGCTTTTCTCCGTTGACGACAAAGGGGTGATCCTTGCCCAGCTCCGCCTTGACCCGTTCCACCGCCCCGTCATAGGCCCGGTTCAGTTCCTCGTTGTCGGCCGACATCGTGGCGTAGGTGATTTTGGTAGTCATGGCGCAACCTCCGGGTCTGACGATACCCAAGACTCATTACTCTTCTCCAATGGACCGGATCGTCTTTCGGACCT
>CAZPIZ010000339.1:0-2297 GCA_964586615.1 uncultured Acidimicrobiaceae bacterium
CCGATTGGAACCGGCTCGGAGACATCGTCAGCGAGCGGAGGCACCTCGTACCAGGTGCAGACATTGGTCTCGGTGGGCCCATAAAGATTGGCGAAACGAGCGTGAGGAACCAGCCTCATCAGCTCTCGGAGGTACTTGATCGGAAAGACCTCGCCTGCAAACAGAATCGTCCGGAGGGTCGGTAGCGCGGTCTTGTTGAGACCTCCCCGCAGCGTGACCATGCTGAGAATGGACGGCACCGAGTACCAGACGGTGATCGCATTGTCCTGGATGAATCGGACGATCTGGTTGGGGAAGATGGACGCCTTCGGGGGCACCAAGACGACGGCCGCCCCGGCGTAGGCGGCGGCATAGAGATCGAACACCGACAGATCGAAGTGAAGAGGTGCATGGCTGGACAGCCGGTCGGACCGGACCACCTCGAACTCCTCGGCGGCCCAGGCGATGAAGGCGAGGGCGTTGCGGTGGGTGAGCATCACGCCCTTGGGGTCGCCGGTGGAACCGGAGGTATAGAGGATGTAGGCAAGATCCTGATCGATGACGTCGACGGCTACCTGATCCGCCGACGAGGAGCCGATCTGGTCTTTGCCCAGGATCAGAACCCCGGCCAGGGCGACGTCGGTGGTCTCGGCGTTGAGCAGGATCAGCGTTTCGATCAAAGCGGCGGCATCGAGCATCGCTGCCAACTGCTCCTGTTTTTCAGATCCGGTCAGTAGACACCGGATGCCGCAGTCGCCGGCGATGTAGGCAAGCCGAGCGACCGGGGCGTCGGGATCGAGGGGCACATAGGCGGCTCCGGTCTTCATGATCCCGTACACGGCCACGACCGATTCGAGGGACTTGTCGAGATACAGCCCGACCCGGTCACCTTTGACAACCCCTCGTTCAGCCAGAAGGTGGGCGATACGGTTCGTTTGACGGTCAAGCTCGCCATAGGTGAGGCTGCGGTCGCGATCGAGCACCGCCAGGTCGTCGGGGCGCCTCCGGGCGGCGTCCTCCAACAGATGGTGGACGAGATAGCGCACTACCGGGCCCGGTTTTTCGATACCAGTCGGGCGATGGCAGCGATCGTCTCGAAATTCTCGGGCACGAGATCGTCATCCTGGACCTCGATCCCGAACTGATCCTCAAGGTAGGCGATAGTCTCGAAAATCGCCATCGAGTCGAGGACGTCGTTTTCGATCAGTGGATAGTCGGAGGTGAGGCTCGCCGGGGGGCCGTGCCACCTCACGCTATCGAGGATGAACTGACGAACCTTTTGCTCTACTTCCATGTCGTTACCTCCGTGTCGTGGGTCAAAGCCCCAAGTGTCTGGCTGCCAGATTGCGTTGGATCTCCGAGGTGCCCGAGTAGATGCGGCTGGCCAGGGCGTCACGCACATCCCGTTCCAGTCCGTACTCGGCCATGTACCCGTATCCCCCATGGATCTGGAGGGCATCGAGGCTCGATGACACGAAAGACTCTCCAAGATGAAGCTTGACGAGAGCAGAGTCGAGGGCCGCCGGGCGACCCTGATCGAGCAGCCAACCCAGGCGATAGAGGAGAAGACGTGCCGTCTCCAATCGCAGCTTCATGTCGACCACCCGGTGAGATATCGCCTGGAACTTGCCGATGGGCTGGCCGAACTGCTGGCGCTCCCTGGCATGGGCCACCGAGCGCTCGAGTCCGCGCTCCATCGTCCCGATCGTGCTGGCGAGGATCATGCTTCTTTCCTGCTCCATCGCCGCCACAAAGACGGGCATACCTGCCCCCCTCCGTCCGAGCAGGCTGGAGGCGGGAACCTCGCACTCGTCCAGGAACACTTCGCCCATGGGTGAAGAGTTCAGTCCCATCTTCTCCAGCGGCGGCCCAACCGAGAGTCCCGGAGTGCCACGCTCGATCAGGAATCCACTCAACCCGGCAAAACCACTACTGCCGGGGGCTCGGGCAAAAACAACGAACAGATCCGCCACCGGTGCGTTCGTAACAAAGGTCTTCGAACCGTTGAGCCGGTAGCCGTCGCCACTGGGGGTAGCAGTGGTGGTCAGGGAGAAGGCGTCGGAACCGGCGCCGGGCTCTGACATCGCATGAGCCCCCACAAGGGATCCATCGCACATCCCGGGTAGGTATTTCGACTTCTGTTCGGCCGTGCCGAACCGCTCGATCGGGTGCTGGCAGGCCCACATCTGGGCGTTCAACGAGAAGATCAACCCGTTGTCGAGGCAGGCGTACCCGAGCGCCTCTAGTGCCGCGATCACCGTCAGGTTGTCGGCCCCGGCTCCTCCAAAGGCTTCGGCCACCGGCAGGCCCTGAATGCC
>CAZPIZ010000340.1:0-2290 GCA_964586615.1 uncultured Acidimicrobiaceae bacterium
GCGTTTGGCGGTTTCGGTGGCGACCACGTATAGGGAGGTGATGCCCACGAGCGCCCCCATAAGAGCGGGGGGAGGCGTCACGAATCCGAACAAATCGGCAAAGGGCAGGTAGGGCAGGGCGAAAGCCAGGGCGGTCACGGCGATAGTCGAGGCCAGCAGCAGGCGTCCCGGGCGGCTGCGGAAGAACGGCCGCCGGGTACGGACGATCAGAGCGATCACCAGCTCGGTGAGGAGAGACTCGATGAACCAGCCGGTCCGAAATAAGTCGGCCGAGGCGGAGAAGACCCACAACAGCAGCCCGAAGGTGATGAAATCGAAGAGGGAGCTGACAGCCCCGAAGACGAACATGAAGCGCCGGATGCTGGCGATGTTCCACCGCTCGGGCCGGGCAACCATCTCGGGGTCGACCCGGTCGGTGGCGATGGTGGTTGCCGGGAAGTCGGAAAGGAAATTGTTCAAGAGGATCTGGGTGGCGGTGAGCGGGAGAAAGGGGAGGAAGAAGGAGGCTGCGGCCATCGACAGCATGTTGCCGAAGTTGGCGCTTTCGGTGGTCGTGATGTATTTGAGGGTGTTGGCGAAGGTTTGCCGCCCCTCGACGATCCCGTCACGCAGCGCCGCCAGGTCATGACGGAGGAGCACGAAGCTGGCCGCTTCCCGAGCCACATCGACCGCCGAATCGACCGAGATACCGACGTCGGCTGCGTGTAGGGCAGGGGCGTCGTTGACGCCGTCTCCCATGAAGCCGACCACCCGTCCGCCGTGGCGGAGGGCACTGACTATCCGCTCCTTATGGGTGGGATCGACCTCTACGAACAGGTCTGTCTGAGCGGCGGCGTGCCATAGCGCCTCATCGGACATGGCGTTCAGCTCCTTCCCGGTGATGATCCGACCAGCGGCCAATCCCACCTGCTTGGCGAGGTGTGCAGTCACCTCGGCAACATCGCCGGAAATGATCTTGATATCGATCCCGAGGGACTTGAGGTCCTTCACCGCTGCCGCCGCATCAGGTTTGGGTGGATCGGCGAACCGTAGATACCCGACGAAGCTCAGCCCCGTCTCGTCGTCGGAATGGAAGGTCTCGGCCTCGTCGGGCACCGGCTTACAGGCGACACCCAAGACCCGCCATCCCTCCTGTGACCATTGTTCGAACATGGCTACCAGCTCCTGCCGCACCGATGGTTTGAGGGGCGTTGGCGGGTCGGTGGCGATCGTGTCGCACACCTCCAACACCCGCTCCAACGCCCCTTTGCAGATCAGCATCGGAGGGCCATCCCCCTGGCGAGCGACCACGCTTAGTCGTTTGCGGAAGAAGTCGAAGGGGATCTCGGCCAACTTCAGCCACCCTTCAGGCTTGCGCCCGGCCATTAGCGCCTCGTCCAGCGGACTCACGAGCCCAGCCTGCAGGGCGGCGTTGACCACAGCCAGCCTGACCGGCTCCTCGTCCTCTTCTCCGTCGGGTCCGTAACCGCCTTCAAGGGTGACCGCTCCTTCGGTGAGGGTTCCGGTCTTGTCGGTGCAGAGCACATCCATCGAACCCAGATTCTCGATGGCATTGAGCTGGCGAACGATCACCCCTTTTGCGGCCATGCGTCGGGCACCGTGGGCCAGGTTGATCGCCATGATGGCCGGCAGCAGCTCGGGGGCGATACCCACCGCCAGTGCAATCGCAAACAACAACGAATCAACCGGTGGCTTGTCCAGAAAGACGTTGGCGGCGAACACCACCAGCACCAGCGCCACCATCATCTGGGTGAGCAAGTGGCCAAACTGGCGGATCCCTCTCTCAAATGCAGTCTCGGGGGGTCGCACCGCCAGTCGCTGCGCCACCGCCCCGTACTGGGTAGCCCCGCCGGTGACCACCACCAACATCTCGGCAGTGCCTGTGCGAACCGTGGTGCCCATCCATAGAGAGTTGGACCGGGCCGATAGCGAGGCATCGGCCGCCACCACTCCAGGATGTTTCTCCACCGGATACATCTCCCCGGTGAGAATCGCCTCCGACACATAACAGTCGGTAGCGGTCAGCACCCGCCCATCGGCCGGGATCAGTCCACCCGTTGCAAGGATTACCACATCCCCCGGAACCACCCCCACCGCCGGTATCGACTCGTTGGTCCCATCTCGACGCACGCGGACCCGGAGCTGCACCCGGGCCTGAAGGGCGGCCACCGCGTTGGACGCCCGGTGCTCCTGCGAGAAGCCGAGCAATGCACTGCCAATCACGATTGACAAGATGATGAAGGCGTCCAACCACTCCGAGACAACCCCCGAAACCACAGCCGCGAACACC
>CAZPIZ010000341.1:0-2275 GCA_964586615.1 uncultured Acidimicrobiaceae bacterium
CCTGAATCGGCCGGGGATAGACCCCTTGCTCATGCAGAGGTGCCCGGTGTTTGCCTTCCCAGCTGACTACCTCGTTGTCCCTGATCCTGAGGAGCAATTGGATCTTCTCGTCGAATAGCTCGTCGTAATCGGCCAGGTCGTACCCGAACAACGGAAATGACTCGATGAAGGAACCCCTGCCGGCCATGATCTCGGCCCGGCCCCCAGAAATGAGATCGAGCGTGGCAAAGTCCTGGAAGACCCTCACGGGATCGTCCGATGACAGGACCGTTACTGCGCTGGTCAGCCGGATCTTTTTGGTGCGCTCAGCCATCGCGGCCAGCACCACCGCAGGTGCCGAGGCCGGAAAGTCCGGACGATGATGTTCGCCGAGACCGAATACCTCCAGACCCACCTGATCGGCCAGTTCGACCTGTTCGATGAGGTTGCGGATCCGTTCGGCGGGGGTGATCGTCTCACCGGATTGTGGATCCGGGAACACCTCCGCAAAATCGTAGATACCTATCTCCATGGCAGCCTTTCGGTTCTCAGAGTCTGTCGCGACAAGAACCGACAACCGCTGGCCGACATTCCGAGGTCGCCACCGAAGTCGAAGAACGTGAGCTACTCGTCGCGGGCGACCGTCAGGCTTCTTCGGTGCCGGGAGTGATCACCGGCGTCCTGGTGCGGCTTGGGGTGATCCTCAAGAGGTCCAGGCCGCCCGAGGAGGTATCCCTGACCAAAATGCACGCCCAACCGTTGCAGGCGGTCGAGTTCTTCCTCTCGCTCGATGCCTTCAGCAACCATCTCGGCCCGCAGCACGTCCCCCAACAACCTGAGACCCTTGACCAGCGACTGCTTCGAGTCATCAAGGTCGATGCCCCTGATCACGGAGATGTCGACCTTGACAATCGAGGGCCGGAGACGGACCAAATACCACAGGTCGATCCGGCCCCGAGCCAGGTCGTCCATGGCCAATCGGTAGCCTTGCCCGGAAAGACGGTCGAGGTGAACCTTGGTTTGCTCATAGTTGTCGATGACCGTGTCCTCGGGCAGTTCAAGCACGATGCGATTGGGAGCCATCCCCTCGAGCGAATCGAGAAGGTGGGGAGAGAGCAGGGTCTCGAGCGAGGCATTGAGAGCAAGGTAGAGATGGTGTGGGGCAGCCTGGAACCCGGCGATTGCGGATCGAATCGCGGCAAGATCCAGTTCCACCCGGAGCCCGGCTACGGAAGCAGCCGCAAACCAATCTGATGGGGAACCGCTGGCAAATCTCGAAAGGGCTTCGTACCCAACGGTGCGGTATTCGCCCTTCGGTTGGCGGATGTCGACAATCGGTTGGTAGACGACCTTGAACCCCTGAGTCTCGATTGCCGTTGCCAACTGAGCCGCGGTCGGGATCGGTAAAGGAGAAGCGAGATCGAGAACCGTATTGGCTCTCACATGTCTGTCCTCGAAGGGCGCGGTGACGACTGGGACGCTTGTCTCACGGATAGTTATCGACCATACGAGCGGCATCCTTAAGAACCCTCAACATCGGGCTTGCTGACAGCCGGATCAATCCGCCAAGGGATTCCGACCCTCCGGTCGGGAAATCGTCGTCCGCTACGCTCCTGGGCCAGTCGAGGAGAAGAAGCCATTGGACATCGTCGACCGACACTTCGCAGCCGAAAATGCCCATGACGTGGCGGCCACGCTGGCCACCTACACCGATGACATCGTTTGGGATGACGTCACCCACCCTCTCAGCCCGGTCCACGGCAAGGACGCGGTTGGTGCGGTCTATACGAGCATCATCGACGCCATCCCCGACCTCCACCTCGAGTCGGTGAGACGGCTATCTGCGATAGACGGAAACTGGGTCGTCGACGAGTCAAGGTGCACGGGACACGTCCAGGGTGAGTGGGCCGGAATCTCCGGGGGTGGGGCCCCGGTCACGATCCGTATGTTGCATCTCTTCGAGATACGCGACGGCCTCATCGCCTTTGAGAACACCTGGTTCGATTCCGCCGATGTGCTTCGCCAGGTCAAGTCCTGGCACCAAAGCCAGGTCTGATCGATCAAGCAGTGCTCGCCGAGGTTGCGAACCGGTTCTCCAGTTCCATGATCTCGGGCAGACCCACACGTTGGCGCGATGTGAGCGCGTCTTCGACGCCGCCCCACCCTTTCCTAACCTGCTTTCGATGCGCTTTTCCCGGGCCGATCTCGAGGCAGCCAGAGACCGCAGCGTCCCCGATCTCCTCGGCGATGATCTGCGGCTGCTCTTTGTCGGTATCAACCCGGGTTTGTGGACCGC
>CAZPIZ010000342.1:0-2272 GCA_964586615.1 uncultured Acidimicrobiaceae bacterium
GGTGGTGTCGGGTGCCGGGTATCCAATGACGGTGATGTCGTCGATCGCCAGTTCGTCGAATGGCTCCTGGTCATTGGTGACCTCGGCGTTCCACACACTCTGAACGGTGATCCTGATCCAATTGGCCCTGATGGCTGCGAAGGGGAACGATTGGAGCCCGGGTTCGTTTTGGAGCTCCTGACCAACCGGAATCAGGTTGCCTTCGGCGTCGATCGTGATTCCCTTGACCCGGTAGTTGAGCCGGTAACGGGTCTCGTCTTCGATGTTGTTCCAATCGATTCGCTCCACCACCATTGGCTGGGCGAAGGTGAGTTCGATTTGGACGGTCTTCTCCGTCTCCGGCAGCTCGTTCCAGTTGATCTGGAACTCGCCTTCGTTGCCGTTGATCAGGTTGCTACATCCAAAGGATCCGCCCAGACCTTCAGGAGTGCAGTTGGCCACCAGGATCCGAATCGACGCCGGATCCTGGATGGCGACCGTGGTGTCGGTGGTGGTGACGGTGCTATCACTGCCAGCAACGGTGGTTGTGGTTGTGGTTGGGTCGTCCCTGATGAGATTTAGGATGAGCGCCCCGAGCACGACGATCCCGAGAAGCGCCGAGAGAGCGATGACGGCGCGAACCCCGGCGGTGGCTTGAACCGCCGGACGCGGTGCGGCGGGGAGCGGGCTCTGGCGGAGGCGGGCACCGCATTCTTCGCAGTGGCGGTTGTTGGCCGGGTTGGAAGCGCCGCACGAAGGGCAAATCAGGGGTTCGCCGTTGCGCGGGGCAGGAGGGGGGCGGTCTTCGAGGTCGAATTCCTCGTAGTCGTCGCCACCTTTTCCGCTTTTTGCGCTGGGCGTGGTCAGCGGATCGATCCAGCTCCCGCAAGTGGGGCAGAATTCCTCATCGACCACCGTGGCGCCGCAGTTGTTGCAGACATGTCGTGCCATCCGGGCCGGTATTGTGCCACGACCATGATCTATTCGGCGATCAGGGAGGCCGAGCCCTGGACTCCCTTCTCGGTGATCGCCGGTCTCTTGCTATTGGCCGCGATCCTCTATTTCTTCTGGCGGGAGCTGAAAAAGCCCTGACCGGGCTTGCTTCAGCCCCTTCCAGGACCGACCGATTAATCATCATGTCCCTTCGCGCTTGGTTTCGGGGCCCCTCCGACTTGTGGGGGCACGCCGGTTGGAGGGCCGCCGCTGCGGTTGTGGCGGTTGGTGTCGCCACAACACTGGGTGCGGCCGGTTTTCTTCGGACCCAGGTAACGGTAGAAGCACGTGCTGCCCTTGCCACTCACGGCGAATCTCTCGCGCAGTCAGTGGAAAACGACGCTCAGCTCGTTGTCGAGCAGGTCCGTGGCTTCCGCGGTCTGTTCGAGGCGAGCGTTTTGGTCACCGAGGACGAGTTCGAACTCTTTTCGCAGATCGTGGGTTTCACTCCGTCATCGGTCCTGGTATTCGCCGCTCGAAACGAGGGACCGGACGGAACCCTATCCTGGCCGGTCCAGCACGTGGTGTCGGTCGAATCAATTGGCCCCGGGCTCGGCGACGACCTTTCCGATAGTCCCGTGCAAGCCGAGGCAATCGCCCGTGCCGTCGTCAGCGGACAACCCGCCGTGTCTGGGCTCATTGCATTGAAAGGTGACGCCCATCCAGGTGATGTGGTCGTCTTCCAGACCGTGACCACGAGTGGCCGAGTCGTTGGCATCGTTGGTGCGATGGTTCAGATTGACGAACGTCTCGAGGCAGCCGCCGAAGATCTACTGACCTCCGGTGAGTCATGGGTGTTCGAGGAGTCGACCGATGATCCAGGCGAGATCAGCACTCCTTATGAGTGGAGTCGATCGTTGGACCTTGGTCTACAGCATTTCCGATTGTCGGTTATGTCGGACCGCCTCGTGAGCGCGGGGTCGGAGAGACCACAGGCTGTCCTCATCGTCGGCGCCCTGATCACCGGACTGGTGGCGCGGCTGGTTCTTGATTCGCAGAGGCGTGGTCGGACCGACCGAGAGATCGAGTGGCTGCGGAGATCATCGGCCGACAAGGACCGATTCCTGGCCGGGGTGGGCCATGAGCTACGCACCCCGTTGACGGTGGTGGTCGGGATGCTCGATCTGGCGGCCGATCCGGGCCGGGACTTGCCCACCGACGAACGAGCCGAGCTATTGGCCACGGCCCGGATCCACGCCCAAGAAATCGCTCGGATAGTCGACGACTTCGTTACCGCCGGCCGGCTTTCGGCCGATGCCCTGACCGTTAGATTGCAACCGACCGACCTCGACCCGCTCGT
>CAZPIZ010000343.1:0-2272 GCA_964586615.1 uncultured Acidimicrobiaceae bacterium
AGCGAGGAGTCGCGGGCCCGTTTCCAGAAGGAACATGGCGTCAAGCGGGTGGCCGAATCTCTTGACGATCTGCTCTTCGACTCCGAGGTTGAGGGGGTGCTGGTGACGACCCCCAATGATGCCCACAAGCCGGTGATTCTGGCCGCCCTGGAGGCTGCCAAGGCCGTGTATACCGACAAACCCATCGCCCATTCCCTGGAAGATGCGATGGAGATCAAAGCCGCGGTCGAAGGGAGCGGGCGGGTGTTCTCGATCGGTCACAGCGCTCGACGGGTATCGGGTCACCGGACCATGAAGGACTGGCTGGAATCGGGAAGGATGGGTGGCATCTCGATGGCGGAGGCCCACTTCACAACCCGGAGGGGCTTCGCTCTCACCCCCGATGCCTGGCGCTATTTCGCAACCAACAGTCCTGGTGGCGCCCTCATCCAACTGGGGGTACACCACGCCGACACCCTGCAATACCTGTTGGGCCCGGTCCGGACGGTCTCGGCCCACGCCAGGAGGCTCTATATCGATGCCGAGGTGCCCGACACTGTCATGGTGTTGATGGAATTCGAATCGGGGGCGCTCGGTACGCTCGCCACAGGCTGGGCGGCGCCGGCGCTCTATCAAATGCGGCTCTTTGGAACCAAGGCCAACCTATTTTTCGACCTTGATCTCGGGTTCTGGGACCGGTCCGACATCATCGACTCCAAGTCCCGGCTCGAGGTTCAAAGCCGCGGCAAAGCCCAGCGAAACGAGGTCGACCTGGCTCCCACCGACATGTTCCGGGAACAGGTCGAGGAATTCGCGTTTGCCATTCGTGGGGTGGCGACCGTTGAGGTATCCATGGAGGACTCGCTCAGGGCTCTGGCGGTGGTCCTGGCCGCGGTCGAATCATCCCGGCGGGGGGGAGGCCCTGTGGCCCCAGCCGGGCTGATCGCCCGGGCGGGGTCGTCGAAATCCCCGGCGTGACGGGGGCCCCCTCCTGCACTCGGACGCCCAGAACCCGAGTAGATCATGAGAGCTGATAGATCGTGAGAGCCCGCCTGTCCCGAATGCGAAAGCTGGTGGTGGTTGACATCACCCCGCTCCGGGAGTCCCGCGATTTTCGATACCTGTACCTCGGACAGATGGCGGCCTTCCTGGCTCGCGAACTGACGGTGGTGGCGGTCCCATTCCAGGCCTTCGTGCTCACCGGTTCCTCGTTAGTAGTGGGTTCGCTCGGGCTGGCTCAGCTGATACCAGGCCTGGCGGTGGCGCTCCTTGGAGGTGCCGTCTTCGACACCTTCGATCGCAAGAAGCTCCTGTGGATTAGTCAGGCCATGCAGGCGGTGGTTGCGGCCGGACTCATGGTCAACGCCGCCATTCCGACGCCGATGTTGTGGCCGTTGTTCGTGCTTTCGGGTCTCAATGCCGGGCTCTCCTCGATCGACACCTCAACCCGGATCGCCGCCACCCCGTCGCTAGTCGACCGTGATCTTCTGCCAGCAGCATTGGCCCTCAACCAGACCATGGCGACCCTCGGAGGCGCCGCCGGTCCCGCCATCGCCGGTGTCCTCATCGCTCAGTTCGGGATCTCGTTCAGCTTCGGTTTGGAGGCGTTCATCTTCCTGCTGGCGGCCCTATCGGCATTCGGGATCAGCTCCCTTCCCAGGTTTGATCAGAAGGCGGGCCTTGGACTCAGATCGGTGGCCGACGGATTCCGCTACATCAAGGCCCAGCGTCGGATCACGTCGACCTTTGTGATCGATCTCAACGCCATGATCTTTGCGATGCCGCGGGCCCTGTTCCCCGCATTGGGCATCGGGCTCTTCGGTGGGAACGCCAGCACCGTCGGGCTTCTCTATGCCGCTCCTGGGATGGGCGCCCTGGTTGCTGCCACTACCGCCGGTTGGGTGGGAGCGGTCAGAAGGCGGGGGCTAATGATCGTTTCATCGATCCTCGTTTGGGGGGTTGCTATGACCCTATTCGGGCTGGTCGGGTCGCTACCGATCGCTCTCGTGCTCCTCGGAATAGCCGGCGCCGCCGATGTGGTCTCGGCGGTGTTCCGGGGAACGATCGTCCAGTTGACGGTTCCCGACCACCTCCGTGGTCGTATCTCAGGAGTTCACGTGGCAGTGGTGCGCAGCGGACCCCGCCTCGGCGACCTCCGGGCCGGGGCGGTGGCTTCGGTCACTAGCGAACAGTTCTCGGTGGTGTCAGGTGGCATCGTCGCCGTTCTCGGCACGCTCTTGATCGCGAAGTTGTACCCCGAACTGATCGGGGAGGATGGGACGGAACCGCCAAT
>CAZPIZ010000344.1:0-2270 GCA_964586615.1 uncultured Acidimicrobiaceae bacterium
CTGATCCCCTCCATGATTGGCGCGCCGGTCCAGCGCGCCGAGGATCCGGCCCTCATTCAGGGAAGGGCGACCTTCACCGAAGACCTCACTCCCGTCGGCACGCTTTATCTGGCGATCGTCCGATCACCGTTTCCCCACGCCCGCATCACCGCTATCGACACCTCCGCCGCCGAAACGGCACCAGGTGTGTGGGCGGTCCTGACTCCCGGGGATGTAGCCGACCTGTCGATGCCTCCCGAGCCCGACCCTGCCAAGAACATCCCGCGTCGCTACGCCCTGGTCCAGGGCCTCGCCCTGATGCCGGGCGATCCTGTGGCAGCGGTGGTGGCCGATTCGCCCGATCAGGCTCGGGACGGGGCCGATCTGGTAGAGGTCGACTACGAGCCCCTCGAAATCGTCGGTGACGTGGAGGCGGCGATCGCCGCCCCACCGATCCACCCCGGGCAGACCTCCAATGTGGCCTACGACCGCAACCGGGGTGATTTCGACGCCATAGCTGCCATGGACGGCCCGATCGTGATCGAGGGTTGGATCGACCACCCCCGGGTCGTGCCTGCTCCGATGGAGGGTCGGGTGGCGATCGCCGATTGGAGGGATGGCCGCCTCAACATGTACATGACCACTCAGGTTCCCCATCTGATGCAAGAAGAACTCGCCAAGAGCTTTGGGGTTCCGGCTTCATCGGTCAGGGTCATGACGAACTTCGTTGGGGGTGCCTTTGGTGCCAAGTTCGACCTTGCCGAGGAGGAGATGCTTGTTGCGTTCGCCTCCGGACGGCTTGGGCGTCCAGTCAAATGGGTCGAGGGTCGGCGCGAGCATCTCCAAACCATCGGCCATGGAAGATCGATGAGGTCCCGTTACCGTCTCGTTGCCGAGGAGGACGGCCGGATCAAGGCTCTGTCGGTCGACTGGCTGGTCGATCTCGGCTGCCGGCATCGTTACCTTTCCTTTCACACGATCACCCCGCGCATTGGCACCGGCACCTACGAAATCCCCATCTATGCCTGGAGGATGAAGGGGGTTTGGACCAATCGGAGCGCCCGAGGGATCTACCGGGGAGCAGGGCGGCCCGAGGCAACCCTGACCGTTGAACGGGCTGTCGATCACCTTGCCGCCACCCTTGGGATCGACCCGGCCGACGTGAGGCGGACCAACTTCGTGCCTGCCGATCGGTTTCCGTACAAGAGCGTGGCCGGATATACCTATGACACCGGCAACTATCCGGCCAACCTCGATCGCCTGCTCGAAGTGGGTGGCTACCAGGAACTGCGGCGTCAGCAGGAGGAGGCAAGGGCACAGGGTCGCTTGTTCGGGATCGGGCTGGCTTCGTACGTCGAGGTGTGTGGCTTTGAGGACTGGGGGGCGGCCAAAATCACGGTCAGCCCGGATGGAAGCGTCACCGTCCACGTGGAGACTCTCGACCAGGGTCAGGGCCACCGCACCGCCTTCGCCCAGGTTGTCGCCGCCCAACTGGGAATTCCCCTCCAACTGATCCGGGTGGAGCAGGGTGACACCGCCTCGGCTCCCTATGGCTATGGCACCTCCGGGTCACGTTCGATGGCCCAGGGTGGTTCGGCTGTCCACGCTGTCGCCGGCAAGGTCGCCGAGAAGGCCATCCGAATCGCCGCCCAGCTGTTGGAAGCATCGCCGGCCGACGTCGAACTAGTCAGCGGTGCTGCCACAGTCAAGGGAACCGACGTGAAGGTGACCTGGCTGGAAATCGTCGGGGCTGCGTTCGAAGGAAAGACCCTGTCCGAGGAGGAACCGGGGTTGGACGCCGAAGTACGGCTGCGCTCGGATGGCTTCAACTTTCCGTTTGGTGCCCACATGGCGGTCGTGGAGGTCGACCCGGAAACCGGTGTTGTCTCACTCCTGAGGATGGTCGCGGTCGATGACGCCGGGGTCATTGTCAACCCCATGCTCGCCGCCGGCCAACGCCATGGTGGCATCGCCCAGGGAATCGGTCAGGCCCTGTGGGAATCGGCTCGGTATGACAGTGACGGGAATCTGACGACGTCCACCTTCGTCGACTACCTGATTCCGACGGCCGGATCGCTGCCGTCCTTCGAACTGGCGGAGACATTCACCCCGACCCCCACAAACCCCCTCGGAGCCAAAGGGATCGGAGAGGCCGGCGCCATCGGCTCCACTCCGGCGGTCGTCAACGCCGTCTGCGACGCCCTCGGTCGACAGGATCTCCAGATCCCCCTGACTCCCGAGCAACTCTGGCGATCGGTACTTAGTATCAGCCCGTGAACTTCATCATCAAG
>CAZPIZ010000345.1:0-2267 GCA_964586615.1 uncultured Acidimicrobiaceae bacterium
TCGGGCGGTTCGGCGCCGATCATTCCCGGGATGGTCTTGAGGAACTGATGCGGTCGACGCGCCCTTATCTGCTTCTGACTTTGCTGTTGGTGACAACCGCAGCCCTGGGACCGGGCGGAACCTTCGCCGACGACAACGCCAACTTCCACGAACCGAACATCGAGGCGATCTTCGCCGCCGGGATCACCACCGGTTGTTCCACTTCCCCTGCCCTCTTTTGTCCGGCTCAGCCGGTAACCCGCGGGCAGATGGCGGCCTTCCTCACACGGGCCCTACAGCTACCGGCGCCAGATCGCGACTACTTCAGCGACGACACCGGCTCGATCTTCGAGGATCCGATCAACCGTCTCGCCACCGCCGGGATCACCGGAGGTTGCGCCGATGGAGTTTTCTGCCCGAATGCCACCATCACCCGGGAGCAGATGGCTGCCTTCCTGGTGAGGGCCTACGAATATGCCACCCCGGGATCCGACCGATTCACCGACGATGCGAGTTCGCAGTTCGAGGCCGAGATCAACCTCCTGGCCGAAGCCGGAATCACCACCGGCTGCGCGGTCGACCGCTTCTGCCCGACCAATCCGGTGCTACGTGACCAGATGGCGACCTTCCTGGCCCGGGCAGAGCTGTTGGAACCGATTCAGGTTCCCGCCGGATGTTCGATTCTTCCCGCAGACAACATCTGGAACACGCCGGTCGACAACCTGCCGGTTCACTCGCGTTCCGCCCAGTACATCTCGTCGATAGGTACAAGCACGACCATGCATCCGGATTTCGGATCCGGAGTTTGGCCACCGGGATCGACCAGCCCGATCGGCATTCCAGTCACTGAAGTCGGGGCTGGCCAGGCGCCGGTCAACATCGTTTATACCGATTACGGCGATGAGAGCGACGCCGGCCCGTTCCCCATCCCGTCGACCGCCACCGTCGAAGGTGGACCTAGCGGGAGCGGTGACCGCCACGTGATCGTGTTGGACCGCGCCGCCTGCCGACTGTACGAGTTGTTCTACGCCTGGCCACAGGAGAACGGATCCTGGGAAGCGTCTTCGGGCGCCGCCTATGACCTTCGGTCCAATGCCCTGCGTCCCGATAGCTGGACCTCAGCGGATGCGGCCGGTCTTCCGATCTACCCGGGCCTGGTCCGCTACGACGAGGTGGCGGCCGGGTACATCGGTCATGCCATCCGTTTCACGGCATCCCAGACCCAGCGAGCCTATGTGTGGCCTGCCCGTCACTTCGCGTCGTCGAACACAAGTCTCAACCTGCCGCCGATGGGCCAGCGCTTCCGCCTCAAAGCCAACTTCGACATCTCCGGCTTCTCCCCGGAGATCCAGGTGATACTCACCGCCTTCAAGCAGTTCGGTCTCGTCCTGGCCGACAATGGGTCGTCCTGGTACGTATCCGGAGCGCCCGATCCCCGCTGGGACAACGACCTGTTGCGAGAGCTGAAAACTATTCCCGGCTCGGCCTTTGAAGCGGTCGAGGTCTCATCGCTTCAGGTGAGCCCGGACTCGGGGCAGGCCGGGTAGGGCGTTAGATTCGGGTCCATCGCATCCGAACAGGTCAATTCCGCACCGGTAGCCATCGTCACCGCCGCCGGCAAGGGCATCGGCGCCGGGATCGCCAAGCGTTTGGCCGCCGACGGATACCGGCTGGCCCTTCTCTCCAATAGTGGCGGGGCTGCCGATCTCGCCGGCCAACTCGGTTCCGAGATCGCCATCGCCCACACCGGTTCGGTAACCGATCCGGCGGTCCTGGCCGGAGTGGTCGACGCAACATTGGACGCCTATGGCAGGATCGACGCGGTCGTGAACAACACCGGGCACCCTCCCAAGGGAGAGCTCCTCTCCATTAGCGATGAGGATTGGCATCTGGGGCTGGATCTGCTGCTCCTCAATGTGGTGAGGATGGCCCGGCTGGTAACCCCGATCATGGAGCGACAGCGCGGCGGCTCGATCGTGAACATCTCGACCTACGCGGCCTTTGAACCCGAACTCGCCTACCCGGTGTCGAGCCCCCTGCGAGCGGCACTCGGTGATTTCACCAAGCTCTATGCCGACCGCTACGCGGCTGTCGGGATCAGGATGAACAACGTCCTTCCCGGCTTCACCGAGAGCTACCCCGAGAACGCCGAGAACGTGGCCCGGATCCCGATGGGGCGTTACGGACGGGTGGAAGAGATCGCGGCAGCCGTGGCCTTCCTGGTCTCGAACGAGGCTGGATACGTCACCGGACAGAACCTGCGGGTGGACGGTGGGCTGAGCCGCTCG
>CAZPIZ010000346.1:0-2265 GCA_964586615.1 uncultured Acidimicrobiaceae bacterium
GCGGATCAGGCCGGATTTGACGGCATCAGCGGCAGCGTGAGCGTGAACACTGCTCCGCCGCCGGGCCGGTTGGCGGCCTCCAGGCTTCCTCGGTGCTGGGTCGCCAGTCCTCGCGATATCGCCAAGCCGAGTCCGGTCCCTCCGGGGCTGCGAGCTTGATCACCGCGATAGAACCGATCGAAGATCAGTTCGAGCCGATCGGCGGGGATGCCAGCGCCCGAATCCGCCACAGTAATGGCAACGCTCCCGCCTCCATCGGGGCCGGGCAGGTTCTCCACGGAGATCTCGATCGGCGGCCGGCCATGGGTGGCGGCGTTCTCGATGAGATTCGTGACGATTCGGGTGAGATCCTCATCATTGCCCTCGATGGTGGCATCCCATTTGACATCGACCGCGATCTGATCGGCGTGACCGCTTCGCTCCACCGCTTCCCGCACCACCCGGGAAATGGAAACTGGTCCGCGAGGCGGAGCCTGACCGACATCGAGGCGGGCCAGCCGGAGCAGGCCATCGATGAGGTCGGTCATCCTTCGCGCTGCCCTCGAGGAGTCGGCCAGCGCCGCCGTGAGATCGTCGGGGTCGGCTCCGGGTCGCATCTCCAGAAAGCTGAGATTGGAACGGATGATGGCCAGCGGATTTCTTAGTTCGTGAGAGGCGTCGGCCACGAAGCGCCGCTGCCTTTCGAGTGACTCCTCGAGGCGGCGGTGGCTATCGGCCAGGCGGTCGAGCATGGCATTGAAGCTCTCGGTGAGGGCGCCCACCTCGTCGTCGGATTCGGTCGGGCTGAGCCGGCGGCCGAAGTCACCGGTGGACGCAATCTCGGCGGTCGTTCCAGCGAGTTGCCGGAGCGGTTCGAGAGCCCGATTGGCCACCAATCGCGACACCAGCCAGGCGGCCAGCACCGTGACTATTCCGGCGATGAACAGAACGGCCCGGAGCCCTTTGAGATTCTCTGCGATGAGAGCGGTCGATTGCCCCGCGACGACGACACCCGAGACGTCGAGGTCGGGCCGTGAAAAAGGTTGCAAGGCCACCCGAACCTCAACCCCTGGCACCGGCTCGATGGTGTCGAGGGCGGTCCCCGCCGATCGGGTGCGGGTGATGAGATCGTCCGGAATCGACGGCGGCGCCCCAGCCACCTGACCGGTCGAGAAAATCACGCTCCCGTCACCGGAGACGACCTCGATGAACTGCTCGGTCCCGGCGGCGACATCGACCGGAACCGGGGGAAGTATCGGGCCGGTGAAGGTTGCAGCGGGGGCGGTTGCCAAAGCCGCCACCGTCCTGGTGGCTAGATCGACCAGCCCCTGGTCCTGGGTTTCCGGACCCGTCCGTCTGACCAGGGCGGTCAGAACGACACCAAACAGGAGCACCGTGAGGGCGGCCACCAGCGCTCCATACCAGGTGAGGCGGGTGCGAAACTTCACGGCCCGAATCTTCACGTGTCTTGGGCTTCGGGAGGCGAGCGCAAGACGTACCCAACGCCGCGCACCGTGTGAAGAAGCCGGACTTCCTCACCCACTTCCAGCTTCTGACGAAGGTAGCGGACGTAGACGTCAACCACGTTCGAGGTGGTGTCGGTCTCGAGCTCCCACACAGCGTTGAGCAACTGGGCGCGGCTGAGAACCCGGCCCCGGTGGCGGACGAAATGCTCGAGCAGTCTGAACTCTTGCGCCGTCAAGTCGATGGCGCGGCTGCCCCGTCGGACGGCGTGGGCCTCCAGGTCGATCAAGAGGTCTCCGCAGGAGAGCACAACCGGTGCATGGGGTTGCTGCCGTCGGAGGAGGGTGCGAATCCGTGCCATCAACTCCTCGTGGGCGAAGGGTTTGACGAGGTAGTCGTCAGCGCCGCTGTCGAGGCCGTGGACCCGATCGGCTACTCCGTCCCGGGCGGTGAGCATGAGGATGGGGAGGTCGCTCGAATCCCGCAACCGCCGGCAGACCTCAATGCCGTCCATTCCCGGGAGCATCAGGTCGAGCAGTATCAGGTCGGGCGGGCGATGTCGAGAGAGGTCGAGAGCGGTGAGCCCATCGCCGGCGATGGTGATGTCGTGACCTTCGTAGCCGAGCGCCCGCTTCAGCGAAGCGGCTAGAAGGGGGTCGTCCTCGACTATCAGGATTCGTGCCATGTCATTCCGACCATCTCACCGATGGAGTAAATGTCCATCCGGGCATGCTGGCACGACTCGATTAGAAACCGATGAGATCGAGTTGGTGGCCCCCCACAACGGCCACCAACCCGATCGCCATCACGAAGTTAGACCGG
>CAZPIZ010000347.1:0-2247 GCA_964586615.1 uncultured Acidimicrobiaceae bacterium
GACCTCTTCCCGGCGCAGTGGGGGTAGGGCGGCCCGTCAGGCCGCTCGAACAGCCCGGTCGTTGGAGAGTGTTCCCTTCCTGACCCGCTCCCTTTCCCCGGTCGAAGTTCTCCAGACCGAAGCGCTGCAACTGATCGAAAACAACGCCAACACCCTGCTCGAACGAGTCGGGATCGAGGTTCACGGCTTTCCCGAGGCCCTCGAGATCTACCGCCAGGGCGGCGCCGAGGTCGATGGCACCCGGGTCCGTTTCCCGGAGGGGCTCGCCCGCAAGTTGGTGACCGCCACCGCCCCGGCGACCTTCATCCAGCATGCCCGCAACCCCGAACGCAGCGTGAAGATCGGCGATCCCCACATGGTTTTCGCTCCTGCCTACGGATCGCCGTTTGTGCGTGACCTCGAAAACGGTCGCCGTTACGCGACGATCGAGGACTTCCGCAACTTCGCCCGCCTGACCCACATGACGGCGTCGCTCCACCACGGCGGCGGCACCCTCTGCGAGCCGGTTGATCTGCCGGTCAACAAGCGCCACTTCGACATGGTGTTCTCTCACATCAAGTACCACGACCGTCCATTCATGGGCTCGGTCACGGCACCGGAGCGGGCCCAGGACACCGTCGACATGGTGAAGATCCTCTTTGGGGAGGACTTCATCGCCGAGAACACCGTCCTGCTCTCGCTGTGCAATGCCAATAGTCCGATGAGCTGGGACTACAACATGCTCGGCTCGGCCAAGGTGTACGCCGAGAACAACCAGGCCTGCCTCATCACCCCGTTCATCCTGGCCGGGGCGATGGCGCCGGTGACCGTCGCCGGCACCGCCACCCAGACCCTGGCCGAGGCTCTCGCCGGCATGGCTTTTTGTCAGCTGGTCAAACCGGGAGCTCCGGTCGTGTTCGGATCGTTTGCCTCTTCGATCTCTATGCAGTCCGGGGCACCCACCTTCGGAACTCCCGAGCCGGCGCTGATGCTCTTCGTGATGGCGGCTCTGGCCCGCCGCCTCGGGGTTCCATTCCGCAGCGGTGGCAATCTCACCGCCTCGAAGGTCCCCGACTACCAGGCGGCCTACGAGTCGGCCGCCACCTTCTTTCCCACCATGCTCGCCGGGGTCAACTTCGTGCTCCACACGGCCGGATGGCTAGAGGGAGGCCTGACCATGGGTTACGAGAAGTTCATGCTCGATGCCGACCAGGCGGCTATGGCGTCGGCGGTGGTGGGTGGTGTCGATCTAAGCGACAACGGGTTGGCGTTTGACGCCTTGCTCGACAACCCACCCGGTCAGCATTTTCTCGGCAATGCCCACACTCTCGCCAACTTCGAGGACGCCTTCTGGCGCAGCCATCTGGCCGATAACAACAGCTTCGAGCAGTGGTTGGAGGCTGGTTCAAAAGAGGCCGTCCGGCGTGCTCACGATCAATACAAATCCATGTTGGCCGAATACGAACCTCCGCCCCTTGACGAAGCCAAAGAGGCAGAGATCGTCGAATGGATAGAGAGGCGCAAGGCCGCCTTCCCGGATTCGGACGTGTGAGAGCCGATGGCCAGCTTGACGACCCAGCTTCTGGCCGAATCGAGCTTTGAGATCATCCCCATGAAGAACACCCTCGAGAAAGCCGCGGCCCTTCCGGCCGGATGCAATGTCTCGGTCACGGCGAGCCCGGCCAAGGGCATCGATGCAACGCTCGATCTCACCATCGAGCTCACCGAGCGCGGGTACCGGGCCGTACCCCACCTTTCGGCTCGAATGATCAAAGACCGGTCCCAACTGGCGGGTTTGATCAATCGACTAGAGCGAGCGGACATCGACCATGTGTTCGTCGTGGGAGGAGATGCCGACGACCCCGGACGCTTTCCCGACGCTCTCTCACTTCTCCGTGAAATGTCGGACATCGGTCATGGCTTTTCGGACGTCGGCATCGCCGGGTATCCCGAAGGGCATCCGTTCATCTCCGGCGACCTGCTGAGACAGGCGCTGATCGACAAGCAGCGGTATGCCACCTATGTCGCCACCCAGATGTGTTTTGACGTTCCCGGCATCGAGACCTGGATCAAGGGCACACGCAGCGACGGGGTCAAGCTCCCGGTCAAGGTGGGGATTCCAGGGGTGGCGGATCCGGTCAAGTTGATCGGGATCGCCAGCCGGATCGGAGTCGGCACCTCGGTCCGCTTTCTCAGGAAGAACCGCCGGGCGGTTTGGCGTCTGCTCTTCCCGGGTGCTTACAAACCCACCAAGCTGTTGAGGAGGCT
>CAZPIZ010000348.1:0-2244 GCA_964586615.1 uncultured Acidimicrobiaceae bacterium
GCGGGAACCGTAGCCCCCGTTTCTCCGTCCCATCATCAACAACAGGAGGTCCGGATGCGGCGAATCATGGCAGCAGCGACGGTGATGATGGTGGTCTCCGCTTGCTCCCTGTTCCAGGGCGAGGGCGCACATGAGGTTCGGGGCCGGGCTTCGGACGGCGATCGGAATGCCAACCCGGTCGAGGAGCTAGCGGTCGTTCTCGGACTCCAAGGTTTTTCGTCGTGCGATGACGTTCTCTCCTACCTGCAGAACAACGCACTCCCAATGGTCACCGCGTGGGGTTTGGGCGGCGGTCCCTTTATGTTTGCCCGCATGGACGACGTGATGGCAGCTGCCGAGTCGACCGTCGGGTCGGGTACAGATGCCGCTCAGCAGTATTCGACAACCAACCTCCAGGAGATCGGGGTCGACGAGCCCGACCTCGTCAAGACCGACGGGCGAATCCTGGTCGCGATCGCGCAGGGCAAGCTGTTCGTGGTCGACGTCGTTGGCGAAATGCAGCTTCTCGGCTCGGTGGAGCTCGGCGACGTCGCTCCGCAAGGCCTCTTCCTGATCGGAGATCAGGCGTTTGTCATCGGATCGGCACCCAACATGGTGGCTCAGCAGCGCCTGATCGACCCTGGCATCGGGGATGGGCTAGGAGGAGATGGAATTGCCCGTGAAATGATGCCCGATAGCATTTGGTGGAACCCAATGGCCACCGTCGTCAAGGTCGACCTTTCCGACCCGACGGCACCGGAGCGAACCGAAGAGCTGACCTTTGAAGGATGGGTGGTGGCCTCCCGGGCGGTGGGCGACAGCATCCGCATGGTGGTCAGTTCCAGCTCCTGGCAACTTCCCTTCGTGACCCCGGATCAGGTCATGGCCAACTGGCCGGAATGGCAGCAGAACGATGCCAATGCCTGGACCCGGGCCGAATCGATCGCCCTCTCCCAGAACCGGGCCGTGGTCAGCTCCAGCGTGATCGAAGATTGGTTTCCTCGCTACACCCTCGAGTCGACCGGTGGCCTCAACCAGATCCAGGACGGAACCCTCGCCGACTGCGATTCGATCGCCCATCCTGAGGAGTTCGCGGGACTTGGCATCACCTCGATCCTGACCTTTGATGCCAGCCAGGGTTTGGAGCCAGTGGATCGATTCGGCCTGGTCACGGACTCTCAGACCGTCTACGCATCGACCGATGCGATCTATATCGCCACCCAACAGTGGCAGGACTGGAACGTCATTCCCGAACGCGAGTGGGATCGGGTGGCAGAGATGGTCACGACCACCATTCATCGTTTCGATGCCACGGATCCGACATCGGTCGAGTTCACCGGCTCGGGTGAGGTAGCCGGTTGGTTGTACTCGCAGTGGGCCATGTCCGAGCACGAAGGACTGCTCAGGGTTGCATCAACCACCCAGTCGCCGTTCTGGGGATTCCGGGAGGCCAGCAGTCAAAGTCTGGTCACTGTGCTCGAACCAGGCAACGGCTCTCTCGAGACGATCGGAGTTGTAGCGGGCCTAGGCGTCAACGAGCAGATCTATGCGGTCCGTTTCGTCGGCGATGCCGGTTACGTCGTCACCTTCCGCCAGGTCGACCCCCTCTACGTCATCGATCTCAGCGACCCGACCACTCCCCAGGTGGCGGGTGAGTTGAAGATTCCCGGCTACTCGGCCTATCTCCACCCGATCGGTGACGATCTTCTGGTTGGCGTCGGTCAGGATGCCGACCTCAACGGGCAGATCAAGGGCACCCAGGTGGCCGTGTTCGATGTGTCCGATCCGTTCAATCCGCGCCAGGTCGACAAGCTGACCCTGCCCGGTGCCTACTCGCAGGCGGAGTGGGATCACCACGCATTCCTCTACTGGCAGCAGACCTCGACCCTGGTGATTCCCATCCAGCAATCGAACGGCCTCAACTGGTGGAACGGGGCCCTGGCTGTCCACGCCGGAGCCGACGGCATCCGAACCCTGGCCGAGATCGAGCAGCCCGGATATGTCTACCGCACCCTCGTCGTAGGTGAGAACCTGCTGACCCTGTCCGATTCGGGCATTCAGAGTTACGACCTGGAAGACTTCGAAGAAGGCGCCTGGCTGGCATTCTGAGCCTGTGCAAATAAGTCGTCGGGGCCTGCTCGCCCTTCTAGGGTCGCTGCTGACCGGTTGCTCTTCCTCCACCGACCTGCCGGTCGGTGGAGGTGTCTCGCCGCCGGGAGGCGGCGAGACGGAGGGGGAGGTGAAGCCGTCCGAATTACCGTCGGA
>CAZPIZ010000349.1:0-2244 GCA_964586615.1 uncultured Acidimicrobiaceae bacterium
ACGCTCGGCAGCAGGTGATAGTCCTTGAGCGACGGCTCCGAGGTCAGGGCGTCAACCAGCTCGAGACCGGCGGCCGGCCCGAACGCCATCGCCACCGCCACCGCCCGATTCAGCTCCACCACGGGGGATGGCGCAGTCTGGGCGAGCGCCTCGTAGAGCATGGCGATGCTCTCCCAGTCCGTTTCCTCCGGAGTACGGGCCCTGGCGTGGCAGGCGGCGATGGCGGCCTGAAGAGCGTACGTGCCCTTGGCACCACCGAGCCGTTCGGCCCGCTCTAGCGCCGCCAGACCGCGACGGATGAGGAGTTGATCCCATCGTCCGCGGCTTTGATCGAGCAACAGGATTGGCTCTCCGGCGGGGCCGGTCCGCGCCCGCATGCGCGAGGCCTGGATCTCCATCAGCGCCACCAGGCCGTGGATCTCGGGTTCCATGGGCATTAACTCAGCCATCACCCGCCCGAGGCGGAGGGCGTCCTCGCAGAGCCCGGGTCGCATCCAGTCGTCACCGGCGGTTGCCGAGTAGCCCTCGTTGAACATCAAATAGATGACTTCGAGCACCGACGACACCCGGGCGGTGAACTCGTCCCCGCGCGGGACCTCGAAGGGCACCCGCGCCTCGGTCAGGGTCCGTTTGGCCCGCACGATCCGCTGGGCAACGGTCGGCTCCGGGGCCAGAAAGGCGCGCGCGATCTCCTCGGTCGTAAGACCTCCCAGCAGGCGGAGCGTGAGCGCGACCCGGGCCTCGGTCGAGAGAACCGGGTGGCAGGCCGTGAACATCAAGCTCAAGAGGTCGTCGCCGATGTGATCGTCGATCGCAACATCGAGGTCGGACTCGGAGATCTCCTGCTGGATCTCGAACTCGTGCGCCAGCTCCTCCTGCTTGCGCTCCAGCCGCGCTTGCCTGCGCACCAGGTCGATCGCACGATGCTTGGCAGTGGCCATGAGCCAGGCGCCCGGTTTGTCCGGGACGCCCGACTCCGGCCACTGCTCCAGGGCAATGACGAGAGCGTCCTGCGCCAACTCCTCGGCCAGACCGACGTCGCGCACCATCCGGGCGAGACCGGCGATGACCTTGGCCGATTCGATCCTCCAGACCGCCTCGATCACCCGATGTGTGTCGGAAGCCACCCCCCGACTAAAGCACCTGCTTTCGCCAGTGCAAGCCGGGGAGCGGTGCAGCTAGTTCTTAGCCGCCTGAGCTCGCAGGCGCTCCTCCTGCTCACGAAGCTCAGGGGTGAACTCGGCGCCGAAGTCTTCGGCCTCGAACACCTGACGAATCTCGATCTCAGCCTCCACGCCGGTTGGATTGGGGCAGCGCTTGACCCATTCGATCGCCTCATCCATCGACTTCACCTGCCATAGCCAGAACCCGGCGATTAGCTCCTTGGCCTCGGTGAAGGGCCCGTCGATCACGGTCCGCTTGCCTCCAGAGAACCTGACCCGGGCACCCTTGGAGCTCGGGTGGAGCCCCTCGCCCGCCAGCATCACTCCGGCTTTCACCAACTCTTCGTTGTAGTTCCCCATTTCGGTGAGGAGTGTCTCGTCGGGAAGAACCCCCGCCTCTGATTCCCCGTTGGCCTTGATCAACACCATGACTCGCATATCCATCTCTCCTTTTCCTTGGTTGGATGTTCCCAACCGTTGCTTCTACTTACACATCGAACAATGGTTGACCAGATCGACACGGTCGGGAAGATTTCTTTCTTCGTACGGTTGACGTAGTAGTACGTGCAACGTAGTATTGGGCACATGGAGCTAGGTCGTTTCTCGGAAGTGGGCCTTCTGATCGTTGTGGGGCTGGCCGATGGCCCTAAGCACGGATATGCCCTTATGGAGGAAGTGGAGCGGTTGCGCGGCAGCCGGCCGGGACCGGGCACCCTCTATGGAGCGGTAGCCCGATTGGAGGACGAAGGCCTGATCGAGGCCCTGCCCGAAGCGGATCGGCGAAGGCCCTACCGGCTCACCCGAGCCGGAAGGGCTGCCCTCGCAGCCGAGTTGGCCTCGCTCGAGCGGGTCGTGATCACGGGCAGAACCAGGCTGGCGGCTCCGTGAGCAAGCTCATCAAGCTCTACCCGCCCGAATGGCGCCGAAGGTACGGCGGCGAATTGGAGGAAGTTGCCGCCGCTTCTCCCGGTTGGCGGACCGAGATCGACCTAATCCGAGGTGCAATCGACGCCTGGACCAGATCGCCCGGAGGTGACTACTTGAACCAACGACTAACCAAGCTGGCCGCCGCCCTGATGGT
>CAZPIZ010000350.1:0-2234 GCA_964586615.1 uncultured Acidimicrobiaceae bacterium
GAGGAGGGAACCACCACCACCCCCTTCGACATCGTCATGCTCAACGACCTCGACCGCTTTCACCTGGTCATGGATGTGATCGACCGGGTCCCCGGACTCGGGTCCAAGTTTGCCTACCTCCGCCAGTCGCTGGCCGACCGGCGGGTTGAAGCGCGAGCCCACACCCGTCGGACAGGCGAAGACCCGGCCGAGATCACCGACTGGACCTGGCCCTACTAGAGGCGCCGCCGATGAGGATCCTGGTGGTCAATTCCGGGTCGAGCAGCCTCAAACTGCGCCTGATCGGGCCCGACGACTCGGTGCTCGCCTCGGACGACCTTGCGGCCGTCGATGCTCCTGCCGACGACGTTCGCATCGCCAGGGTGATCGGAGGGTATGACCGGATCGACGCGGTCGGTCATCGCATCGTCCACGGGGGCGACACTTACACCGGGCCGGTGCGAATCGACCGGAAGGTCGTGGAAGACCTTCGAACGCTCATCGATCTGGCTCCGTTACACCAGCCCAGGTCGCTCGCCGCTCTCGACACCGTGAGTTCGGTGTTGCCTGGAGTGCCGGCCGTAGCCTGTTTCGACACTGCATTCCACGCCGGGCTGCCGGCGGCTGCCGCCACCTACGCCCTTCCCCGGGAATGGCGCCGGAGGTGGCAGCTGCGACGGTACGGCTTCCACGGGCTATCCCATTCCTATTCGGCGAGGCGGGCGCCACAGTTGCTCGACCGACCCCAGGATGGGCTCCGCCTGGTGACCTGCCACCTCGGTGCAGGGGCGTCACTGACCGCCGTGCGCGACGGCCGGTCGATCGACACCACGATGGGTTTCACACCATTAGAAGGCCTGGTCATGGCGACCCGGTCGGGCAACGTCGACCCCGGACTATTGCTTTGGCTTGCACAAAGGCCAGAAATGACATTCGAGGATCTGGCAGATGGTTTGGAGCACCGATCAGGACTTGTGGGCTTGGCTGGCACGCCCGACATGAAGGCCGTACTCGCCGCCGCCGCGACGGGAGTGTCAGACGCGCGGCTGGCTCTTGACGTGTACATACACCGGCTCCGGGCAGGAATCGCCGCCATGGCCGCCGCCCTCGGAGGCCTCGACTGTCTCGCCTTCACCGGCGGGGTAGGCGAGAACGCACCCACGGTCCGCCAACACGCCGCCGAGGGCCTTGGCTTCCTTGGTATAGCCCTCGATCGGGATCGCAACACAGCACAGACGGGAGATGGCGAAATCGGGGAGATCGGGGCATCCGTGCGCACCGTGGTGATCACCGCCCGTGAAGATCTGGAGATCGCCCGTGAGGTCCGACAGGTGCTCGAGCGATGAGAAGCCTGCCCATCGAAGGAGACGATCGGCGTCAGTCGGTTGGCTCCTCAGCGCCTTTGAAACCCATCCCGCGGAATTCGGCATGCCGGGCACGCACCGCCTCTACCCCGGGATGTTCGACAGCCGGGTCGGTGACGTGTTCGAGGGGACGGGAAGTTGCGGGGAGAAAGCTGGAGGTGATGCCCAGGGAGCGGTCTGTCGATTCGATCGAGGCGTCGGCGTCGGGCTCTCTTCTTGTCAGCGCCCGGATGCAGTCGATGTTCTCGGGGACCACAATCGCCTCGTTGTGCACCTGATAGGTGATGTACACCTCTCGGTGGTCGACGGCGAGGGCGTCCTCCCATACCGCCACCTCCCACATGTCGCCCCGGGGGCGATCGAGGTCCCGCATCAGCTCGATCACCGAATTGAGGGCGACCAGACCTTCCCCCGCTCTGACGAAGGCCACCCGAGGTGCATCCCAGAGAGCATCCCGCAGCTCATCTAGCGAGACCGGCCGGGTTGTCTCGACCATGGCGAAGTGGATGTGGCTGAGGTTGTATGGTCCGGCCCCGGCCAGGGTCGTGATGTCAAGATCGGGGATCACCTTTTGGGCGTCGGGACCCTGATGGCTGGGCACGGTGGTTTCGGGAATGACGGTGTTGATCATGCCGGTAGCGTGGGATTCCCACGGATCGGTACCGCGTCGGAGGATCACGACCCGGGCCCGGTCGACCCACTGATGACGGTGCAAGGCATGCATTACCCGACTGATGCCGGTGGTATTGCAGGACACCACCCGGGCGAAGTCTCGACCCACCGCTCCCGAGTAGTTGACCTGAGCCACGAAGGAATGGCCGGCCAGGTCATGGGATTCGCCGCCCTGAAAGATTGCTTTAACCCGCGCCTCCTCGTAGAGAGGTTTGTTGG
>CAZPIZ010000351.1:0-2232 GCA_964586615.1 uncultured Acidimicrobiaceae bacterium
GACCATGGCCGGCCTCGTCCTGGACCTTGGCGATCAGGATGGCCTTCCGACGCAGAGAGGGCGCTCGCGAGATCCAGTTGCCCTCCGGTTGCATGCCGATGACCTCGGAGTGGGCATGCTGGGCGATCTGCCTGATGAGGCTCTGTCGGTAGCCCTCAGGCATCCAATCGGTGGGTTCGATCTTCTCCTCGGCGTCCAGCAACGCTTGGAACTGCGCCTCCTGGTTCATCCAGGGATGTTAACGAACGATCGTTCGTTCGTCAATGGTGATGGGCTCAGCGAGGTTCGATGAGTTGGGCCTGGTTGACCCGTCCCACCGCCCCGCCCTGGTCGAATAGCCAGGTATCGGTCACACCGATACCACTCGGTTGCTGATGGACCGCCGAGTGCATCCCCACGAACTCGCCGACCGGGAGCCGATGGCAATAGACGGTGATGTCCGGGTTGACGAAAGTCCACCGCTCGGGATCGAGGGTACGGGAGTTGCCGTTGGCCATGTCCGCCAAAACGGCGAGGCGAACAAACGGGGTGAGCGCTTCCCCCGCCACCAGGGGATGCTTGAGGCGGAACCACGACAATCCCGGCCGGTTGGCGATGAAGCTGTCGTCGACGCTGCGTATCTCCACCGCGTCGTAGTGGAACCTCGTCATCGACTCGTCTCCATAACCGCCCCACTGGAGCACGTCGATGGTCTCGGGTTCAGCCGGCGCCACCCAGTGATCTTCGGATACGGGCAGGTTGAGCTCGGTAGTGCGGATCTTGAGGGCGCTAGCGCGGCCCAACTCGAGCTTATCGTCGTAGAGAGAAGCGTCCACCACCTGAATCCTCTTCCCATCCCGGCGAACGCTGGTTTCTACCCGAAGCGGGTGCAACGGGATCGGGCGAAACAGATCGATCGTGAATCGCACAACCTGCATCGGAACCGCGGTCGGCACGAGTTCGATGCCCCTGCCCAACAAACCCGACGGTGGGCCGCCATGCTGGGTGTCGTCCGTCCACCCGCCCCGGGTCAATTCGGTGGGGACGAACAGATCGCCGTCTGCAACAAAGAGAGACTCAGGCATCGGTGACATGAGTTTGTAACCCAACCTTGTTCTTGTGAACTGGACCAAGAGTACGGCGGCCACCAGCGCCGTTGGACCGAGTCAGCCGCGAGGGCTGCTGATCGCTCGATACGAGATCCGAGGTTCATGCTCACCTCAGGAATTCCGAGCGACATCGAGCCCCCACCAGAAGGCTGATGCCAGGGGATTGAAAACATCGGGCCGCTCCATCTGCACCAGGTGGCCGACCCCATCGAGCTCAATCAAATGGACCCCGGGAATTCGGCGGGCGAGTTCGCGACCATTCTCGATGGGGAGGATCCGATCGACGCGGCCATGAACAATCAGGGTCGGCACCGACACTCGTTCGACCTCGACGCCGGTCCCCAAGTACCGGGTCACCGCCTCGTATTGGGCAGCCCATGAGTCTGGAGGCGTCGGAAACTCGAGCCGCTCCGTCAGCCACCGTTCGTACTCGTCGGGATGTCGCTCGGCCCACTCCGGCGAAAACGAAAGATGCATGGTGGCGCGGGCATATTCGGCCGGGCCTTTGCCGGCTTCACGAAGCCAAGCCTGCCTCGTGGTCTCGGGAACCGGCGCATGACCACGACCTCCGCCCGAAGTGGAGATCAACAGGAGAGACCTCACCAGGTCTGGATGATCGATTGCCAGGAGCATGGCCAGATAACCGCCCATGGAATGCCCCACCACGTGGAACGGGCCGTGGCCATCGATCGACAGCGCAACATCCTCTGTCATCTCGGCGATTGTGTAGGGCCCCGCTGGCTTGGGCGACCTCCCTGCACCGCGCGGGTCGATTGTCCAGACTTGAAACTGGTCGCCCAGCACCATCTGATGACGCCAGCACCACGACGCGTATCCAAGACCAGGGATCAAGAGAACAGGCGATCCGCTTCCAACGGTCTCGAAATGGAGTCCCACGGCCACCCCGTCCAAGGTAACAGCGGCGTACCCTGCCCGAATGGCGATTAACACCCAAACCATCAATACGCCACGACTTGCCACCTTTGTGCGAACCGCCGGCGACCCGACCGACCCGCCACTCATCCTGGTGCACGGCAACGTGTCATCCGGCGTTTTCTTCGAGGGCCTGATGGAGGGCCTCGCCGACCAGGACGTGTATCTGGTGGCACCCGACTTGCGCGGCTACGGGATGTCCGAACGAAAG
>CAZPIZ010000352.1:0-2228 GCA_964586615.1 uncultured Acidimicrobiaceae bacterium
TCGTCCTGGATGTTCTGCATGAAGACCAGGTTCCAGATCTCGACGTAGCGCTCTTCGCCACCACCGATCGGACCGCCCTCTTCTCCGTACTCGGGACCCTTGTCGTAGAACAGTTCGGAACAAGGGCCACAGGGACCGGGAACGCCCATCTGCCAGAAGTTGTCCTTGCCACCCATCTGGACCCGCTGGCTGGCCACCCCCACCTGATCGATCCAGATTGAGCGGGCCTCATCATCCGTTTCGTAGACCGTGTACCAGAGGCGATCGGGGTCGAGACCGAACCCCGCGGTCACGAGCTCGTAGGCCCAGGCGATCGCCTGATCCTTGAAATAGTCCCCGAAGCTGAAGTTCCCCATCATCTCGAAGAAGGAGAGATGGCGGTGGGTGGTCCCGATGATGTCGATGTCGATGGTGCGAGCACACTTCTGGATCGACACCGCCCGCTTGAAGGGCTGTTCCTCTTCTCCGAGGAAGTAGGGCTTGAAGGGCACCATGCCGGCGTTGGTAAGGAGAAGCGTCGGATCGTTGGGGATCAGTGAGGCCGACGCCCGGTAGATGTGATCGCGCTCCTTGAAGAAGTCGATGAAGGTGCGGCGGATGCTGTTGGAATCCATAGAGAGAAAGGGAGGTTACCGAAGGTCCGACGGCCCCCCGACTGTATAAGAACCGGAAACCTTCAACGCAGACTCACTTTCAACCTGGGCGCTTCGAGGGCCTAACCACCCGGGCGGCCACGTCGAGAAGGTCGGCCGCGGTCTGGGCCGCCGCTCCCTTGAGGTTTTGAGGGGTGGGTCGCCGTCTCAACGCCCGCACCGTCACCACCCCACCGGCAACGAGGCCCGCCATGAACCACCAGAGCCGATCAAGCATCCCCAGAGAGTAACCCGGTGATCGGTTGGCCTTACGGAGCTGCGGTCGAAGCCTCATCGCTTCTTGCCGAGGACGCCATCGGCTACGGCCTGGCGTTCCTTGACCCGCGCCTCGTATCCCAGTTCGCCGGGTTGATAGAGGATCCTGGGGTCGTCACCGTCGGGCCAGTACTGCTGGCGGATCACATGACCTTCGTGATCGTGCGGATACTTGTAACCCGTGGCACCACTGGACCGGAGATGAGGCGGGACCATCGGCGAATCGGCCGAGGAGACCGCCTCCTCGGCTGCCCTGATCGCTCTCGCCACTGAGTTCGATTTGGGGGCAGTGGCGAGGTGGATGCATGCCTGGGTGAGGTTGTACGAGGCTTCCGGAAGACCGACGTAGGCGAGGGCGTTCGCCGCTGCCACCGTCACTTGCAGAGCAGAGGGGTCGGCCATGCCGACGTCCTCCGAGGCGAACACGATCATCCGCCGAGCGATGAACTCGGGGTCCTCACCGGCGTTCAGCATGAGATGGAGCCAGAAGAGGGCAGCGTCGGGATCGGAGCCTCGCAGGCTCTTGATGAAGGCCGAGATGACGTCGTAGTGCTGGTCTCCGGTCTTGTCGTACCGGATGATCCGCCGCTGCAGGGCTTCCTCGACGTCGCCCTCTTCGATGGTCTTGCTATCTCTCCCGGCTGCCAGCGTCGCAGCCACTTCTAGAGCATTGAGGGTCAATCGGGCGTCGCCCCCGGTCCTGGCGGCGAGCTCGGTACTCGCCGGAGCGGTGATAGAGAGATCCATCGAACCGATGCCCCGCTCCCGGTCCGAGACGGCCCGGTCGATGAGCACCTCCAGGTCGGCGGGTCCGAGGGGCTGCAACTTGAACAAGGTGGAACGGGAGATCAGCGGTGAATTGACCTCGAAGAACGGGTTCTCGGTGGTGGCACCGATCAAGATCAACGTTCCGTCTTCCACCCCCGGCAACAACGCGTCCTGCTGGTTCTTGGCGAAGCGATGGATCTCATCGAGGAACAGGACCGTTCGACGCTCGTCGGTTTCGAGGCGGTGGCTGGCCCGGGTAAGGACCTCGCGGATGTCCTTGACCCCGGCCGAGGTCGCCGAAAGCGTCTCGAAGACCGCATCGGTGTGTTTGGCGACCAGCCGAGCCAGCGTGGTCTTCCCGGTCCCGGGCGGGCCAAACAAGATCATCGATACCGGCCGTCTCTGTTCCACCAAACGACGGAAGGCGGCCCCAGGTCCGAGCAGATGTGCCTGTCCGACCACCTCGTCGAGGGTCTGGGGACGGATGCGGGTCGCCAGGGGCGCTAGGCCGAGAAGCGTTTCCTCCGCCCTGGCTGAGAAGAGATCGGGCAT
>CAZPIZ010000353.1:0-2215 GCA_964586615.1 uncultured Acidimicrobiaceae bacterium
TCGTCGCCTTCTTTCCGAAGGCGCCCCGCCAGTTCATTGCGGAGCTTGACGAACTCCTCAAGGGGTGCCGCGTAGATTTGATCGAGCTCGGATTCCTGGTCGATCAACTAGATGCCCTCGGCCGATTCGGATGGCCCACCTGCGCCATGATGCTCCTCCCGTCCTTGGTGCCGCTCAAGGGAGACTTGCACGACCTCCATGTCAGGGCAACAGGAAGATGCCACCGGTCGTAACTCCTTCTACGCGACCGAGCAGGACTATTTGGTGGCGGTGGCCGAGGCTCTTCGGGAGGAGTACCTCGCCATCATCGAGGCGGGGTTCCTGCTCCAGATCGATGACCCCTGGCTGATCGAGATCCTGACCGGCGGTCCCAGCAGCGATTCCACCGAGAACCGGCGCCTGGCCGAAGAGCACGTCGAGATCCTCAACCACGGCTTGCGGGATATACCGGCCGAGCGGATCCGCCTCCACACCTGTTACGGGCTCAACGCCGGACCCAGGATCAACGACCTCTCACTGGCAGAGATCGCTCCCCTGATGCTCCGCATCAACGCCGGCGCCTATTCCTTCGAAGTCGCCAACCCGCGTCACTACCACGAGTGGAAGATCTGGCAGGACCTCGGGCTGCCGGACGGAAAAGTGCTCATTCCCGGCTTTCTCGGGCATGCGACCAGCTATGTGGAACACCCCGAGTTGATCGCCGACGGGATCTGCAACTACGCCTCCCTGGTTGGACGCGAGAACGTGATCGCCGGAGCCGATTGCGGTTTCTCATCGAGAGCAAGCTTCGCCCCCGAAGTCCACCCGTCGATCGTATGGGAGAAGTTCCGAGCACTGGTAGAAGGAGCCCGCCTAGCCACCCAACGGCTCTGGGCGAGTTGATCGTCAAGGAGACTCTGGTTTTTTGGGGTCATTCAAACCTTTTGGGGTCATCAACGTCCGGGCAACCAAAGTCCTTGCCATGCGCATCGCTGCCACCAACTGAATAGTTTGAGTCAAATCAACAGGAGGAGCGACATGGCGGAGAGTGTCTACAAGGTGATCGAGTTGGTGGGTACCAGCACGGAATCCTGGGAGAAGGCAGCCCACGCCGCCGTGACCAAGGCGGCGGCCCACCTTCGGGACCTGCGGGTCGCTGAGGTGTCCGAACTCGACATGCAACTCGACAATGGCGTAGTCGTCTCATACCGGGCGAAGGTAAAGGTGTCGTTCAAATATGAGGACGGTTCCTGAGGTCTAACCGAACTGCCCAATTTCAAACAGTCGGTGGAGCGGTTGGATGCTGGAACAACCCGCTCCTCGGCCGATAGGAAAGACGCCCCCTGGTAAGAACCGCGATCAAGATGGCGGGGAGGATCGGGACGGCGACCAGGATTAGGAATTGGATGTCGTCCGTCACCGGGAGAAAAGCGTCCGAGAAGTCGGCCTGGGTCGTCACGTTGAAAGCAGAATGAAAGAGACCGACGATCAGCACGCTACGGTTGGTGTTGTTGTAGAGCCACGCCACGATGACCCGGCTGGCGAGTTGGGGTATAAACAAGACACCGAGAATCACCAGCCCGTCAACCAGCGATCCACTTTCCACGATGAAGCCCGGGATATGGGCGAGCGCGAATGGAACAGAGACGATGGCGGCGGCCTTCAAAGGCTGGTAGCGGTCCTGCACCCTGTCGAGTAGGAATCCGGTCCACCCGATCTCCTCGTGGAAATTGGAGAGGACGAACGCGAACGCCAAGCTCGGTAGGACGAGGGTGAAGAACTTCGGCCAATTCTCCGCCACGGCCGTCAACGGCGCGGTGCCCGCTAGCGCGCTGGCAAGCAGGAGCGTGAGGACGATCGGTCCCAGAATGCCGAGCAGATACCAGCGGATACCAACTCGCCATCGCAGACACCGTTGGACGAGCTCGCGCACCCCGGCGGTACCGCGCAGAGCCGCTGTAACTATGAACGCCGGAACGGCGGTGCCAACGATGTGGGCCAACAAGTCGTAGGGGGCATGGCTGTAAGGGAACAGGTCCCGTCGGGTCAACGCCGGCGACAGGGCCGTCGCCACGTTGACGACGTAGACCATGATCAAGAAGGCGGCGACCGGATGGCCGGAAATCAACCGCCTTACGCCGGAGTACCAAGGTGTCCCCAGTTGGACGGTCACGTCAGACATCTCCGTTTCCCCGTTCGGGACGGTGCTGGTAGCGTCGCCCCCGATCTGGTCTAG
>CAZPIZ010000354.1:0-2202 GCA_964586615.1 uncultured Acidimicrobiaceae bacterium
CCGGTACCGAAACCACCGATACCCAGCCACCGGCCGCAAGCGGTGAACTCCTCGGGGAGATCCAATCCAGGGGAAGTCTGTTGTGCGGAGTCAACGAATCGGTTCCGGGCTTCGGCTTCCGCAACCCAGACGGCACCCTGTCCGGATTCGACATCGACTTCTGCAAGGCGGTAGCGGCGGCGGTGCTCGGCGATCCCGAAGCGGTCGAGTACGTGCCACTCGAGGCGCAGCAGCGGTTCACGGCGCTTCAGTCGGGAGAAATCGATGTTCTGATCAGGAACACCACTTTCACCTCGAGCCGTGACGGAGGTGAAGGCGCCACTTTCCTGCACACAACCTTCTACGACGGGCAGGGCATGCTGGTGAGGGCCGACTCGGGGTTCACAACCGTGGAGGATCTGGCCAACACCGCCATTTGTGTCCTGTCGGGGACGACTACCGAGCTCAACCTGGCGACCCGCTTCGCGGATATCCCCTATGAGCCCCTGACCTTCGACGGCATCGAGCTTCTTCAGCCCGCCTTTGTTGCCGGGCAATGCGACGGCTGGACCTCCGACAAGTCCCAGCTTGCAGGTGTCCGCTCGGCCTTCCCGGAGGCCGAAGGTGGCCCTGAGGCAGTAGTGATCCTGGACGAGACGTTCTCGAAGGAACCGCTTGGCCCGGCCGTGCGTGATGGAGATTCGCAGTGGGCCCAGGTGGTCGACTGGGTCGTCTACGCCACGATTCTGGCCGAGGAACTAGGTATTGAATCCGGCAACGTGGACTCGTTCGCCGACACGGACAACCTCGAGATCCGGCGTCTTCTGGGCCTCGAAATCGAGGGAGACAGCGGGGCTGCCATCTTCGATGCGGGCCTTGGATTGGATCCCGCGTGGGCGGCGAATGCAATCAGCGCAGTAGGGAACTACGGCGAGATCTTCGACCGAAACGTTGGACCCGACACCGCCCTCGGCTTGAGCCGCGGCGTCAACGATCTGTGGACCAACGGCGGTCTTCAGTACGCCCCGCCCTACCGGTAGGGCGTCGCCCAGTTTGACGTTTGAGGTTTGAGGCTTGACAACCTCGAACCTCAAACCTCAAACCAATTATCCATCAGGCAACTGGAGAGTATGGACAGCCCATCACGGCCTCCGTTCTGGCGGGACATACGTGTCTTGCGGGTCGTCACCCAGATCGTGGCGGTCGTGGTCGTATCGCTCGTTCTTTACATTCTCTGGTTCAACCTCAGCAACAACCTTCGCCGCCTCGGCATCCGCACCGGTTTCGAGTTTCTCGATCAACCAATCGGGGTTCGGATTGCCGGATCCGATCTCAGCCCGGGGTCATCGGTTCGCGACGCCCTGCTAAACGGGGTTCGCAACACGCTGGCCCTTGCGGTAGTTGGGCTTCCACTCCTGACGATTATCGGAGTCCTGGTTGGCATTGGCCGGCTTTCCGCGAACTGGCTGGTGGCGCGGGCGTCGTCCCTTTTCGTTGAGATCATTCGGAATCTCCCGCCTCTGTTGCTGATCGTCTTCGCATTTCAGGCGGTGGTCCTCCGGCTCCCCCCGGCACGAAGTCCGATCACACCGCTGGGATGGTTCGTGATCAGCAATCTCGAGATATACGTCCCCGGGATCATGTCCGGAGCCAAAGTGTCGAGCTTCCAACTGATCATGCTCCTGACCGTCATCGGAGGTGGTGTGCTGTGGTGGTGGCGGACACGTGTACAGGAGAAGACCGGGCAGCCGCATCACCGATGGCTCTGGACTCTCAGTCTCATTGCCGCGGTCGGAGCGATCTCCTATGTTGCCCTCGACCGACCAGTTACCATTTCGCTGCCGGCGCTGGAGGGCCGGGTCATCACCGGAGGGTTCGGTGGTCTTGGTGCCTTCTTCGCGGTCCTGGGTGCTCTCGTCCTTTACACGTCGAGCCACGTTGCCGAGATCGTCCGGGGCTCGATCCAGGCGGTTTCGAAAGGCCAGACCGAAGCGGCCAACGCGCTCGCCCTGTCGAATACCCAACGGCTCCGGTTTGTGGTGCTTCCGCAGGCCATCAGGATCGCTCTTCCCCCCACCATCAACCAGTACCTCAATTATGTGAAGAACACCTCGCTAGCTATCGCCGTCGGCTTCGCCGATGTCACCTTGATCTCCTATCAAGCGATCGGAAACGGCCAACCGGCCCCCCAGACGATCGTGATTCTCATGGGGTGTTACCTCG
>CAZPIZ010000355.1:0-2184 GCA_964586615.1 uncultured Acidimicrobiaceae bacterium
TACTGAACGGCTGTTCAATAACAAATTAACGGAGGACGACAGTGGTTTTTCATCCCCGTGAAGGCGGAAGTCCGAGAAGACCAACCCGGGGTTGGACCCGGCGAGACTTCCTGTGGAGATCGGCCGCAGTTGGGGTGAGTCTTCCCACTCTGTCTGCGATCCTGGCGGCCTGCGGCGGAGGCGATTCGGTGGCAGCAGACCTGGCTATCGGCACCCCGTCCAGTCCGGTGAGCCAGCCGCTCTTCGATGACAATCCGCCCATTGCGTCGGGGCTGCCCAAGGAGGCTGGTCCGCTCCAGCTCTACAACTGGGAGCAGTACATCAACCCCGACACCATCCCCGCCGCCGAGGAAGCGCTGGGGGTGGATATCGTTGTCAACACCTTCTTTAACGAGGAGGAAGCTCTCCAAAAGCTCACCTCAGGCGAGCTCAACTTCGATGTGTGGTTTCCCACCTCCCAGTCGGTCCCCAAGGTGGTGGCGGGCAAGCTCCTGCAACCCCTCAACCACGACTACATCCCAAACCTCGCCAATGTCTGGCCACAGCTCGCCAGTCCGTTCTATGACCAGGGCTCGCAGTACACGGTGCCATATGTCGTGTATCAAACCGGCATCGCCTGGCGCATCGATATGGTCGACTCGGCCGACATCGAAGGCCAGGAGAACCCCTGGGACGTCTTCTGGAATCCCAAGTACAAGGGGATCACCGGTCTGTACGACGACTTCCGCGAGACCCTCTATATGACCATGTTCCGGAACGGCGTCACCGATCCGATCAGCGCAACATCAGAGGAGATCACCGCCGCCGCAGACTCACTGATCGAGTTGGTCGATCTCATGAACATCCGCTATTCGATCGACGGCACCTATGACGGTATCCCAGCGGGCCGTTTTGGCTTGCACGAAGGCTGGTCAGGGGACGTGGTCGCCACTCCCAGCTTCTTCCCGGAAGGCAGCGATCCCACGGTCATGCGATATCACTGGCCGGTCCATTCTCCAGGCGAGGCCCGGGGTTTGATCGCCAATGACACTCTTTCGGTTTTGAAGGGTGCCGAACACCCAGTGCTTGCCCATCAATTCCTCGATTTCATGCTCGACGAGAACAACGCCCTCGAGAACTTTGGGTGGAACGGTTACCAGCCACCACAGAATGGCCTGGATGTGTCCCTGCTGGTGGAGGACGAGTGGGTGCCCGACTACTTGGCTTCGGCCATCGTGCTGCCCGAAGACTTCGACAATCCGAGGGCCGTGGTCGCCATCCAGATCCCCGCCGAACAGGAGGCCCTCCTGCTCGATGCATGGTCAAGAGTGCAGTCCGGCGCATGACGCCCTCGTTCTGGTAGCAGGCTGAATGCCAAGCAACCTCCAGGCGGCCGAAACCCAGGCAGTTGGTCAGGCCCGCTGGATCTGGCCTGCTTTCGCCTTTCCGGGGATGGTGTGGTTGATCCTCCTATTCCTGGTGCCGTTCTACGGCGTCCTGTCGGTGGCCATGGGCCGGCTCGATCCGATCTTTCTGCGACCGACCCCGGAATGGAATCCGTTGCGCTGGAACGCCAGCGCCTTCGGCGAGGTGTTCGGTGACCTCTTTGGAGGCCAGCTCGGACTGATTGCCCTGCGCACGATCATCTACGTGTCCATCGCCTCGGTCCTGTGCATCCTCATCGGATATCCCGTGGCCTATTTCGTTGCCCGTCGCGTCCAGAAACGAAAGGCGCTTTGGCTCGCGGCCCTTCTGGCTCCCTTTTGGATCAACTACCTGATGAGGATGCTGGCCTGGGTCAACCTGCTGAGCTCCGATGGTCTAGTGAACCGGGTCTGGGAGGGTCTCGGTCTCGCCCCCCAGGAATGGCTGGCCGGCCAGCACCTGACCGTGATCCTGGGACTGGTCTACGGCTACATCCCGTTCTTCATCCTTCCTCTCTATGCCGCACTTGACCGCATTGACCGCCAGGTGCTCGAGGCGGCACGCGATCTGGGCGCAAGCGCGCGGGGTGCCTTCTGGCGCGTGACCCTTCCTCTCTCCAAGCAAGGCATCCTGGCCGGAGTTGTCATCGTCATGCTTCCCATGTTCGGCGACTACTACACGCCGAACCTTCTGTCGGGCTCGCCACGCACGCGGATGATCGGCAACCAGATTGACCAGTTCATCAACCAAACGTCGAGCCAGGGTGGACAAGGCGCAGCT
>CAZPIZ010000356.1:0-2177 GCA_964586615.1 uncultured Acidimicrobiaceae bacterium
AAGCGTTTCGACGCCGATTTCTACCTGGAGGAGATCGGCTCCGGTGGAACCCACGGCTGCGACTACCTCCTGACAGTCGACATGGAGATGGAGCCCGTCCCCGGCTATCAATACGCCAACTGGGAGCTCGGATATGGCGACTTCCACATGGTTCCCGACCATTCCACCCTGCGGATCGCCACCTGGCTCGATCGCACGGCGATGGTCCTCAGTGACCTCCACGATCCGCATCATCACGATCATGTCCGGGTGGCGCCCCGTTCGATCCTGCGCCAACAGCTAGACCGGGCCGCCGCCTCCGGATACACGCCCCGGGGGGCATCGGAGCTCGAGTACTTCCTTTTCGAGGAGAGCTACCGGGATGCGGCGTCCCGCAAATACCAGGATCTGACGCCCGCCGGTTGGTACATCGAGGACTATCACCTGCTGCAGGGGACCAGGGAGGAAAAGTTCAATGGCGCCGTGCGACGCCACCTCTCGGCTTCCGGAATACCGGTCGAGAACTCCAAAGGCGAATGGGGACGAGGCCAACACGAGATGAACATCAGGTACACCGAAGTTCTGGGCATGGCCGACCGTCACACCGTCATGAAGCTGGCGATGAAAGAGATCGCCGAATCCCTCGGTGTAAGCGTCACCTTCATGGCCAAGCCGACCATGTCCGAGGCAGGATCCTCCTGTCACATCCACCTGAGCCTCTGGAACGGAGACGAAAGCGCGTTCCCCGGGGACATCGATGTCGGACCGGTTCGAGTGTCTCCGCTATTCCGGCACTTCCTGGGCGGCTGGATGGCGAGAGTTCCCGAGCTGATGCCTTTCTTTGCACCCACAATCAACTCGTACAAGCGCTACCAGGATGGATCGTGGGCGCCGACCCGGATCGCCTGGAGCTACGACAACCGGACGGCGGGCTTCAGGGTGGTGGGAAGTGGCCCGTCGCTGCGGATCGAATGCCGGATTCCCGGCGCCGACTGCAACCCGTATCTCGCCTACGCCGCCATCCTCGCTGCCGGTCTTGACGGCATCGCCAACGAAACCGAACCGCCGGATCTGTTTGCCGGAGATATCTATCAGGCCCGCCAGCTCCCAAGAGTGCCCTACACGCTCAGGGATGCCACCGATTTGTTCGCATCCTCAGAGTTCGTGGCAGCCTCTTTCGGTAAAGACGTCCAGGAGCATTACACCCACTTCTTTCGCAAGGAGCAGGAAGCCTTCGACAACACCGTCACCGATTGGGAGCGGTGGCGATACTTTGAGAGGATCTGAGCGTGCGTTCCACGTTTTGCGTCCTACGTTCTAACGTCGAACCCGTCTCTTCGCGGATGTCGAGGGTTCGACGTATGACGTACCACGCACCACGTACCACGCCTCTTCCATGAGACTCGACAACAAAGTCGCACTCATCACCGGGGCCGGGTCCGGAATCGGCCGCGAGTCCGCTCTCCTTTTCGCCTCGGAAGGGGCATCGGTGGTTGTGGTTGACCTCAACCATGACGCCGCCAATGAGACTGCCCGGGCCGTTGCCGGCGACGGCGGCAAGGCCATAGCCGTCAAGGCAGATGTCTCCCGGAGTGCGGATGCCGCCCTGATGATCGCCACGGCCGAGTCGGAATTTGGCCGGCTCGACGTGCTCTTCAACAATGCCGGGATAATGCACTCCGCGGATGACGACGCCATCTCGACCGAGGAAGAGGTCTGGGACCTGACGATGGCGATCAACGCCAAGGGGGTCTTTCTCGGATGCAAGTACGGCATCCCGGCCCTGCGGAGAGCCGGGGGCGGTTCCATCATCAACACCGCCTCCTTCGTGGCGGTTCTCGGCGCTGCCACTCCGCAGGTGGCGTACACGGCATCCAAGGGTGCGGTTCTAGCCATGACCAGAGAGTTGGCGGTTATCCACGCCCGGGAGAACATTCGGGTCAACGCCCTCTGTCCAGGTCCGCTCAACACCGAGCTATTGATGAAGTTCCTCGACACCGAAGAAAAGAAGCAGCGGCGGCTGGTCCACATCCCGATGGGCCGCTTCGGTGAGGCCAAGGAGATGGCCAAGGCAGCCCTCTGGCTCGCTTCCGACGATTCCTCATTTACGACCGGTTCGACCTTCCTGGTCGACGGCGGAATCACCTCCGCCTACGTGACCCCGCTTTAGACCCCAGACCTTGTCCCCCCTCTTGAGG
>CAZPIZ010000357.1:0-2175 GCA_964586615.1 uncultured Acidimicrobiaceae bacterium
TGATGCCTATGCGTGGCCGCGCTCGATTGGGTGGTCGCCGCGGCCCGTGCCAACGGCAAGCACGCCGGGAGCGGTGGCAACCGCAACATTGAAGCTCGGCGCCAAGCAATGGATCGACGCTCTCCGGCTCGCTGTCTCGTCTGTGCAGGCGTGAGTGCCGCGGTGACCGAGACGGCTACCGTCTGGAATCGTGATGAGGATCCCAGCGTCTATTCGGCTGCTCTGGCTTTCGGCCGAGCTTTCTTACCTCCCGAGCTGGTCGGCATGACCACCGGTCCGTTCTCAGGTGGGGTTGGTCAGCTGGGTCGTCGGACCGCCCACGAATACGCACGAGAGGCGATCCGCCGCGCAATTCTGCGAGGTGACCTGACCGGTGGCTCCCGGGTCATCCAGACCGAGATCGCTCAACAGCTCAAGCTGAGCACTACGCCGGTCCGTGAGGCGATTCGGGATCTGGTGACCCAGGGTCTCATAACCCATGATCCCCATCGAGGCGGGATCGTGCGTGAGCTGAATTGGGAGGAGATGCACGACATCGTCGTTATCCGGCATGGTCTCGATCGGACCGCCGCCGCGCTGGCGATGGAGCACATCACTGACGTCCAGATCAACCAGGCGGAGGCGATCGCCATCCGCCTCGAAGACGAGCATGACCTGGGAGGTTGGGTGGAACTCAACGAACAGTTTCATCTCGTGTTCCACGACGCCACCGGATCGTGGCGGTTGACCGGAATTCTGAAGTCACTCGAGGAAGCTGCCGGAGTCTACGTGGCGCAGGCCCAACGTCTTCACCCCGACGCCCGGCAGGCAGCCGTCGATCAGCACCGAAGCATTATCGATGGCTATCGCCGTCGCGACGTTGATGCGGTCGTCGCCGTCATGCGTGAGCATGTGGCCCTCCCCGTCCAATCCACCGAGGGCGACCGCTAGACGACACCCGTCTAGCGAATCAGGTCTTGTACCAGAACTCGAAGGTGAAGGATCGAACGACGCCGCCGGTGATCAGAGGGAACCAGGAGGCATTGTTGGACGAGTTGTTCCCCATTCTTGAAGTGCTCCAACTCAGAGTGCGAAACCGATAGGTATGAAGACCCGTTCCATCGGCTCCCTGTCCGTCACCCTGGTTGGTCTCGGATGCAACAACTTTGCTCGGAAGATCGACGAGAAGGACTCGGCGGCCGTCGTCAACGCCGCTCTCGATGCCGGGATCAACTTCTTCGACACTGCCGATCGCTACGGCTACGGGGACCATCCGTATTCCGGGGAGGGTTTGTCAGAGACCTATCTCGGGAGGGCCCTTGGGCCGCGACGGACCGATGTGATCATCGCCACCAAATTCGGGAACCCTCTGGATTCCGACCCCAAGCTCCACGGGGGTGGAAGCCGGCGATGGGTCAAACAGGCCTGTGAAGACAGCCTGAGGCGGCTCGGCACCGACTACATCGACCTCTACCTCATGCACAGCCCCGATTCCGACACGCCCATCGAGGAGACGCTCGAGGCGCTCAGCGATCTCGTTCATCAGGGAAAGGTCCGAGAACTTGGCTGCTCGAACTATTCGGCCATGCAACTCAACGCGGCTATGAGATCAAGTATCGAGAATGGCTATGAGCGGTTCGAGAGTGTGCAGAACGACTACAGCCTTCTCGTTCGCGAGCCTGAGAAGGAGCTGTTGCCGGCGGTCGAGGCGCATGGTGCGGCATTCCTGCCTTACTTCCCCCTGGCCAGCGGGCTTCTCACCGGCAAATACTCAAAGGGACAACCTGCGCCGGAGGGAAGCCGGATGGCGTTTTGGACCCCGCGGCCCCATTTTGCGCTTTCCGACGAAACCATGGATCGAGTCGAGCGTCTCTCCGAATTTGCCCGGAGCCGCGGACACACTCTTCTCGAACTCGCCTTCTCCTGGCTCGCCGCACGATCCGAGGTGGCATCGGTCATAGCCGGGGCGACTAGTCCCGAACAGGTCCGGGAAAACGCGGCCGCAACAGATTGGGCGCTGACCGAGGAAGATCTGGCCGCGATCGACAAGCTCTGATCGAGGCCTTCAACCGGCGCTTGGCAATTGAGCCGGTATCTTGCCGTTCCCCCTGCCCATAGCAAAGGAGTCGACCCAAATGTCCGATCTAATCAAGCACCGGCTGCAGGCCGGAGAGCGGCTGATCCTCTTTGCGGTCG
>CAZPIZ010000358.1:0-2163 GCA_964586615.1 uncultured Acidimicrobiaceae bacterium
TTCAGTCAGTTGCGATGATCTCGTGGCACTTGTAGGTCGTCACCATCTCGATGCCGGTGTCGGTGACATAGAGCATCTCCTCGAGGCGGACACCATGGTCGTGCAATTTCCCGTTCTGGGTCTCCAACGCAAAGGTCATGCCCGGTCTGATCTCAATCGGGAAGTCGAGCGACCAGATCCGCGAGATCACCGGAGGGTCGTACTGGGCAAGGCCGAGGCCGTGGCCCCAGTTGTTGGCGGCGGCCTGATCCTCTTCCTCGTAGCCCCATGCTTCTTTGGCCGATGGCCACTTCGATGCTACGTCGGCCGTGGTGACACCCGGCCCGGTCGCCTCGATCGAGTCCCACAACCATTTGTGGGCGGTGTCATAGGTCTTCTGGTGCTCATCGGTGGGTTTGCCCCCAACGCAGTAGGTGCGGTAACAGCAAGATTTGAAGCCGTTCCAGGTCAGGGCGGCCAGGTCGATGATGACGAGTTCACCGGGCCGGATGATCCGATCGGAGAAGTTGCGCCAGTTGGGCCAGGCGTTGGGACCCGAGGACACGATCACGTCCTCGACGTCTTCCATCCCGGGGATCGAGTAGAGCCGTTCGAACCCGAAGGCCGCCACCTGATTCTCGGTCATGCCCGGTTCGATGTAGTTGGTGATCTCGTAATGGATCTTGTCGCAGATCGATCCCACCATCTGGAAGGCCTTGATCTCGTCCGGGCTCTTGATGGCCCTGGCTTCCATCATCGCGGACATGCCGTCGGTCCAGTTGATCCCTCGCTGATCGAAATGCTTGATCAGGTTGATGTCGATGAAGTCGACGCCAAGGGGTTGATCGCGCACGCCCGCTTCCTCGAGATCGTTGAGGAGGGAATTGACGAACTTGTTGACCTGCTGGTCAGCGGCCGGGCCGACCGCGCCCTTGATCCACACGTAAGAGTGACGGATGTTCTCCGGCGGGATCCAGGGGCTGTGTTCCTTGAGATGGAAGCCGATGTCGCCCTGTTCGTAGACGATCGGCTTCTTGCCGGCCGGTAGGACGACGTAACGCAGACCCGGCTTGAGCCGGTTCCAACCTGGGGTCAGGGTCGACGAGACGTATCGCATGTTCTCGTCGTAGAAGAGGAGCAGGGCGCCGAGCCCGTGCTGCTCCATCATTTGATGGGCTCGCTTCAGGCGATACTCACGGACGTTCGCCCAGTTGATGCCCTCCTTCCAGTCGGTGCTGGCGACGCCGAAGGCTTCCCTCATCTATCTCTCCTCTTTGCAGTCTCTCTCGTTGGGCTAATTGCTTCTTGGCTATTTGCTCTTGGCTATTTGCTCTTATCTGGGATGGTTGTGTTGACGATTTCGAGGAACTCCTCGTTGGTGAGCAGGGCCTTCTTTTCCAGCGAACGTACCTTGACCTCCCGGAGGATCTCCTCGATTTCCTTCGGGTTGGCGTCCTCGATCCCGTTGCGAGAGAGCCAGATGGCGACAGAGTCGAGTCCCGAGCCTTTGCCGAGCACGATCTCAGGGTCGGGCTGGCCAACCAGACCGGGTCGGTACGGGAATGCTTCGGTGAGGTTGGCTTCGCCGACGTTCTTCACCCAGGTGGCGATGATCCCGGACTCGACGTTGAAGAGTCGTTCGCCGGTAACGGGACGGTTCGATGGCTGCACCACCCCGGTCAACTCGGCCACCAGGCGGGCAATGGCCGTGAAACGTTCAGTCTTGATCCCCATGTCGATCCCGTACATCGTGAGGAGTGCCAGAACCGTCTCTTCCATCGGGGCATTTCCTGCTCGCTCCCCAAGTCCGCTCACCGTGGTCTGAATCACCGACGCCCCCTCTGCCACTGCCAGGACGGTGTTGGCGACCCCCATTCCGAAGTCCATGTGGAAATGGGTCTCGAGCGGCACGCCCAGCCGGCGCCCGACCTCGCGGGCGAAGTAGGCGATGGCATGAGGCGAGGTGACCCCAAACGTGTCGACCAGCCCAACCGTGTCCACATGTCCTTCCCGGGCCACGGTTTCGAGGTCGGAAAGCAGCTCCACCATGCCGGCACGGGTGGCGTCGATCGGGAAGAAGGAGACCTTGAGGCCCGCTTCGTGTGCGAGCTTGGTCGTCTCGATCGAGGCTTCGAGGGCCCGCTCGATCGGCCAGCGATAGGCCTTTTCGATCAGGTGGTGGCT
>CAZPIZ010000359.1:0-2161 GCA_964586615.1 uncultured Acidimicrobiaceae bacterium
GGTTCTGCTCGCTGGCACCCACCGAGGTGACCCAAGGTGTGCTGGCCGGACTGCCGGTTGTGCTGGCTCCTGGGCCGGCATTTCCGTTGGAGACGGCGACAAAAACACCGGCGTCGGCTGCAAACAGAAACGCGATGTCGTCGATGGCGTCGAGCCCAGGGGTGTCGCTGCCAATCGAGTAGTTGATCACGTCGACGCCGTCGGTCACCGCTTGATCTATGGCAGCAGCCAGGTCACCACCAAAGCAGCCCCCGTCTCCACAGGCCGAGTACATGACCACCCAGGCGTCGGGCGCGATCCCGGAAATCTCACCAAATTCACGACCGAAGATCGAAGCCTCGACACCCGCGTTGCCCGCGGCAGTGCTGGCGGTGTGGGTTCCGTGCCCGTCGTAGTCACGGGCAGAGTGATAGAGCTCGCCGGGGATCAGCGTGTCGTACAGAGACCGCATGTTGCGGGCGCCGATCAGCTTGTTGTTGCACGTGAAGGGGGCGTCGGTGGGCTCATACGCGGTGTTCCCGAAGTCACATCCCGTGCTTATGAACTCCGTGACCGGATCCGGGTCCAGATCGATCGTCTCGAAGGTGATCGGCGACGGACCCAGGTTGCCCCGCTCATCGAAGGAGGGGTGCTCGGGCCAGATGCCGGTGTCGATGACGCCGACCACGACGCCCTCGCCGGTGTAGCCGCTGGCGTAGGCGCCGCCCCGATCGTCCAGACCGAGGAACGACGGCGAGTTGTCCGTGTGGAGTTGATGCAACTCGTCTCGAATTACTGCACGCACGCCTTTTTGGCTCGCCAGGGCCTCGGCCTCTGCACTTGTCAGGATGGCGCTGAAACCGTTGGCGGCATAGTCATAACTCGCCACCATCGCTGACTGCTCGATGCCGGCATCCGCGAGGACCTCCTGCTTTTCCACCTGGAGTTCCTCGGTGTATGCCTCGACAGGCGCGCTTTCCGGATCAGGGCGGTCGCCTTCCTCCGGCGCGATCACATCGTTCCCAAGGACTGGCGCCGATTCCATGACCACGATGTATGGAGCCTCGGAGGCACTGATCGCGGCCGTGAGGGCCGTCGGACCGGCGCCTGCGGGGATTGATGTCGCTAGAGCCGTGGTCAGCGCAGCTACGACCACGAGAAGCTTCCTTCTCAAGTCTTTCCTCCTTGGATTGTCATGCTTCCATCGGACAGCCTGGGAAGGCAATCCCCACACCGCAGGGGCGGACCATACACCACCGAGAGTGGGGGTGGTCAAGTGAAAAGCCCCGGGTTCGAGCCATGAAATAGACGGCAGCTCTCGATACCCTTAGCGCATGAACAACCTGAAGACGGTGGGCCTCCTGGCCTTCATGACCACCCTGTTGTGGCTGGTGGGAGCCACCCTGTTCGACGGCGGGGGCAACGGGTTCGTGATCGGTCTGGTGATCGCGGTCAGCTTCAACCTCCTTGCCTATTTCTTCTCGGACAAGTTGGCCCTGGCCGCCAGCCGAGCGCGCCCCGTCACCGAGGAGGAGCAGCCCCAGGTCTACGCCATCGTTCGCCGGCTGGCCGAACAGACCCGGATGCCCATGCCCCGCATCTATCTGATCGACTCACCCCAACCCAACGCCTTCGCCACCGGCCGGTCTCCGAAGAAGGCCGCGGTCGCGGTCACCGCCGGAATCCTCCAGCTCCTCAACTTCGACGAGCTCGAAGCGGTCCTTGCCCACGAGTTGGCCCACGTCCAGAACCGGGACATCCTCATCAGCTCGATCGCGGCGATGATCGCGGCCGCCCTGACCATGCTCGCCCGTATGGCGTTCTGGTTCGGAGGTGGCGGCAACCGGGAGAGCCCTTTGGGGGCGATTGGCGCCCTGCTCTCCCTGATCGTCGCCCCAATCGCGGCTGTGCTGATCCGACTCGCCATTTCGAGGACCAGGGAGTTCCAGGCAGACGAGACGGGTGCCGAAATCACTGGACGCCCCATGGTCCTGGCCAGTGCCCTGGAGAAGATCTCGATTGGGACCGCCAAGATCCCGATGAATGTCAACCCGGCAACCGCCCAGCTTTTCATCGACAACCCGATGAAGGCTCTGCGTGGTGGGGGTGGGATGATGCGTTTGCTCAGCACCCACCCGCCGACCGAAGAGCGGATCGATCGTCTGACGAGGATGGCGCAAGG
>CAZPIZ010000360.1:0-2160 GCA_964586615.1 uncultured Acidimicrobiaceae bacterium
ACAACAACGTGATCGAGGCCTCGTGGGAAGCGCTGGTGGATGGGCTGATAATCGGCCTCTTGCGATTCCGACACCCACAAGACAACCAACGCTAGTCACAAAGAGTCACAAAGAGTGGTGGCTTCCCACATTGGGTGGCTGTGAGCTAAGATACACAACTCATGAACTTTGATCAATGGTCGCTGGATCCTGTGTCGTTGAGTCTGGGCGTTGTCCTCGGAGTTCTCGTGGTGCTCTTGGTGTGGAAGGTCCGACGGTCCACAAGTCCAGGACAAATTCGCGACTTCAACACACGGCTGATCTCACTGAACATGCAGCTTGATCGAACGAAGAGAGAACTATCCGAAATGAGGGGCGTCGTTGGCCGTCTAATCGACGAACGCAAGAGGCAGACTCGCAACGGTGATTCTTATGACTCCGACGTAGTCGGCGAGTTACGTGATTCGGATCCATTTAAACTGACAACGGTTATCGGGATTGGACCAAAGCTGGCGATCACTCTCGCCAGCTATGGAATTACCGACCTGGCACGCCTGGCCTCGATCTCAGACCAAGAAATGGCGGTCATCGAATCGAGTGCTCCCGCCCTGGCTGATCGCATATCACGAGAGGGCTGGAAGCAACAGGCTCTTCGCTTGCTCGAATCACCTGAGCGCGAATCACCCGAGCTGGAATCAGATCCCGAGAATCCTGCCGAGGCGGCCCCGTCTACGGGCTACATCGACTCATTTGATTGGTCGAGGTTTCGGCAGTCAGGATCGAGTCAGCCCGTAAACGGCTCAACGACTCTGCACTCCTAGATCTCCAAACCCAGAAGCTGGCGCACCATTCTGGCCGTGGCGCCCCACAGGATCTCTCCCTCCAGGTCGTAGAACCAGACCTGTCGACCCTGCCAGGTTTCGTAACGCCAGCGATCGGGTTCGGCCAAGTCGGCGAGACGAGGTTGCAACACCATCGCCACCTCGCGTTCGGAAGGCGTTAGGTCGGGTACGCCGGGGAGTCGCCCCACCACCGGAACCACGAGCAGCGAGAACTCAACTGTATGGATGGCGGGAAGGAATCCAAGGATGTCGACATCGTCAGGGACGATGCCCACCTCTTCATAAGCCTCGCGGAGGGCGGTGTCGACTGGACCCAAATCATCGGGATGGGGACGCCCGCCGGGGAAGGCGATGTGGCCGGCGTGAGTGGGCATGGTGTCAGGTCGTTTGGTCAGCACCACTCGGAGATCTCCGGCCGGGTCCTCGTATATAGCCACCAAGACGGCGGCGAGGGGTATGTCGCCGGGTGGCGGTATGTCGGCGACGGTGCGCAAGCGGTCCCACATCGGGGCCACGTTATAGGCTGACGGTCCAATGCCTCCGGACCGCATAGTGACAGAACGACTGATCCTCAGACGCTTCAATCGCCGGGACGTGGGCCCCCTGGCAGATGCTGTACACGACTCCCTCGCTGCCCTCAATGAGTGGCTGCCGTGGGCTCATCCCGGCTACCGCAAGGACGACGCCGCCAATTACGTGCGCGACAGCCTGGAGGCGTGGAAGGAAGGACGGGCTCACGACTACGCAATCCGTAGCCAACAAGACGCCCGCCGCCATCTTGGCAATGTCTCAATCTGGCCAGTTTCGCGACTGACCCGAACCGGAGAGATCGGGTACTGGATCCGGACCGATGAATCTGCCAAGGGCATCGGCACCGAGGCGACCAGCGCCGTGGTCAAGGTGGGTTTCGAGGATCTGGGTTATCACAAGTTGGTTCTACGGATCGCCACCGGCAATCAGGCCTCGGAAAGAGTCGCCGAAAAGCTGGGGTTCAGCCGGGAAGGGGTACTCCGGGAAGAATTACTCATCCGGGGCCGCTGGGTCGATCACACCCTCTTCTCGATGCTTGACCACGAGTACCAGGAGAGGAATGAGACCTGAGACGCCAGACGCTGTTTCTCCCCCCAGGGAGCGCAGCGACCGTTGGGGGGAGTACGGCGTAGCCGGGAGGGGTGGCGAAGCTGTCGAAAGCATCACGGACGGGTTCGGCTCCCCCTCCGGCTGGACTCGTTCCTCGTCCAGCCACCTCCCCCAACGCTCACTTCGTTCGCTGGGGGAGGAAACAGGCTTGTGGCTACAAAGCCGCTCGGGACCCCTTAGCCTGTCGGGCCGTGAGCTT
>CAZPIZ010000361.1:0-2141 GCA_964586615.1 uncultured Acidimicrobiaceae bacterium
AGGTGTGATATGCCTCCCAGCCCGCCCCATAAGCGGAGAACCGTCACTCTCTTAGACGAAGCCCCCTTGCCCCGGGGGCTTCGTCGCGACATAGGAGTATTCCGTAGGGAATAAAGGTCCCGCACCTCTACCTACTGACTACTACCTACTCCCGACTTCCTGTTCCTACTGTGCCGCAATGCGTCCGGCCACCGCCATCGTCATTCTGGTTCTCCTAGCGGTCATCCTGATCGCCGGCGTCTTCCAGTTGCGGGCGATACTTGCTGGCTAGGCCAGAACGTCTCGACGCTGAAAGCCGCCCATCCCGATGGCCATGAAGATGACGGCGATGGTGGTCAATGCCAAGAGCGGCGCTATCTCGAGGTCGGCCGACGGCAGCTTGGGGATGTGGGTGAACGGTGAGAGGTTCCGGACCCACTGTGGGAACTGAAGTATCTGTCCGAGTTGACCAAGCAATAAGCAAGCCGCCAGCACCCCCCAGCTCAGGGAGGTAAGGCGGGGCAACACCCCGAACAGCGCCAGCGCCACGCCAACCACCACCCAAACGGCTGGAAGCTGTATCAGAGCTGCCCCCACCACTTTCGGAACTTCTCCGATCACATCGCCGACGATGGCCCCGTACGTTGCCCCGGAAACTATCCCGGCGATGGCGAGCATCACCACTGGACCGAACACCGCGAACACCAGATGACTCCGCACCCACCGGAGCCTCGGAGTGGCGGTGGCGAGGACCGGATCTGCCCGCAAGCTCTCCTCCTCGACCCGAAGCCGCAGGACCGAACGGACGGCATAAGCGGTGGCGATAAGGGCGAGAATCCCCATGGCCGTCGCAAAGAAGGCGTCGGTGATCCCGGCTTCTCCTCCCAGCCGCTCAAAGATCTCCGCCAACTGGGGGTTGTCATCCATCAGGTCGCCGATGCTGTCCCCGACCGAACCGTAAACCAGTCCGACCACAACCACCCCGATAGTCCATCCGAACAAAGAACCGCGATGGATTCTCCAGCCCAAGGCAAGAGGGGAACGGAGCCACCGAGCCGCCGAAGCCGGCCCGGGACGCGCTGGAATCACCCCAGCAGCTACATCACGGCGGGACGACAGCGCGTAGGCCGCGCCGGCGAGGAGAAGGGCCAAACCGAAGGAGAGCAGGATGACCGACCACCGCTCGAAGGCGAAGGGACGGAGCCGGGAGAACCATCCGATCGGCGACCACCACGACAACCAACCGATGCCGCTGGCCTCACCCCCGTCACCGGCTGCCCGCAACAGGAATGTGAAACCCAGGGCACCGACCGCGATCCCGCGGGCGGCCCCGGCACCCTCCGTCAGCTGGGCGGCCACCGCGGCCAACGTCGCAAATACCACTGCCGCCGCCGCAAAGCCGGCCCCGAAGGCGAGCGCTCCGAGGGTAGGGAGCCCGACACCAATCAATCCGACAGCAGTAAAGCCACCAATGGCAATGCCGGCCCCGCCTGCCACGAGCAAGGCAGCCGTCAGCGAGGCGTGTCGGCCCAGGACGGTCGAACCCAGCAGCTCCCGGCGTCCGGTCTCTTCTTCCTCCCGGGTGTTACGGATGACCGTCAGGACCGCCATCATGCCCACAAGCAACGATCCGAAGGTTCCCACCCTCCACGCCGTGAGAGCGCCGACGCTCGAGTCGTAGATAGGGCCGAGGAAGGACACGATCGCCGGATTGGAGGCGACCGTCGCCGCCAGCTGCTCTCTCTCCGCATCCGATGGGTAGAGCTGGACGAGGGCATTGGCAACACCAACCGGGACCAAGGCGAGAACCGATACCCAGATCGCGAGGCGCAGTCGCTCCCGTCTGAGAACGAAACGGACGAGATGCCTGGTCCCGACCAGCGACCTCACTGCTCCACCTCCTCCCGATAATGGCGCAGGAAGAGCTCTTCCAGAGTCGGGGGTTGGCTGATCAAACTCCGAACCCCCAGGCGGGCGAGCAGGGACAGAACCTCGCCGAGATGTTCGGAGTCAACCTCGAGATCCACCTTGTGCCCGATCCCTTGGTTCTCGCGGGCAAACAGATTGTGAACCCCGGGATGCCCTGTCAGGCTTGAGGGATCACTCCCGATCTCGGCCGAGATCGTGGTCCGGGTGAGATGTCGCAGCTCGGTCAGAGTTCC
>CAZPIZ010000362.1:0-2135 GCA_964586615.1 uncultured Acidimicrobiaceae bacterium
CGGTGGCGGTGTCGTCCGGTTCGAGGGCCAGGAACTCGTGGGCGGCGGGCTCACAAGCGATGCCAGCGGCTACCCCGTGGTATTCGGAGGTGATCTTCAGCACCATCTCCCCTCCGTGGCTCATGCCGATTAGCCCGACCCGGTCCGGATCGATCCAGGGAAGACGCTTGACGTGCTCTATGACTGCGATCTCATCCTCGTACTCCAGTGGCGATCGGTTGAACAGGTCCCGACCCTGGCGCGTGTCCCGGACCAGGCGGCCGCCGGTGTTATATCCGAGTTCGACCTCGGTTCGATAGCGCAGCCAGGCGCAGGCATATCCGGCATCGAGGAGCCGATCCATGATGTAGCCCCGGTTGCGGATCGCATCCTGTACCCAGCCCATCCCGCCTCCCCCGTTGCCCGATGCCAGAAGAACGATGGCGAACGGCCCATCGCCGTCCGGCAACCGCAGCCCAATCGGTGTGTAAAGGCCGTCCCAGGTCTCGACATACATGAGATGAACAGGGATTTCGGACCCGTTGACCGTCTCTGTGATCACTACCCGTTGTGGGTCGATCGGTGTCATTTGTCTCCTCTCTCCAGTTTTGGCGCGTGAGATCGACTGCGACTCAACTCTTTGCCAGTACCACCAGGGTCGTTCCGGCCAGCATTGCCGCGGTCCCAACAAGCAACATTGTGCTGATTCGCTCGAAAGGCTCGCGAAACATAAAGGGCACCAAAGCAATCACCACCAGCACCGCCATTTGCTGGAGGCTGAGGGCGATGGCGATAGTGGTGAGACTGAACGAGATCCACTGGGCGCTAATGGCCAAGGCGCCGGTCACGCCCCCCAAGCTCATCCACATCAGGGCCCGGGCCGGGACCCTCTTCCCCCATCCCTTGGTCAGGGTCACGCCGACCCCATAGAGCACCACGGTCACACCGATTCCGAAGGTGAGTCCCAGGATCGGATAGGGAAGACCTTCCAGGCCTTTTCGAATGAGAATCGGGCTGATGCCCCACAGCACCGCAACGGTCAGGGCGTGCCAGGGAAGCGGAAGGGCACCGGGCCCCCCGCCCAGTAAGTGACCCCAGCTCCCCGCCTCGGTCCGGGCGGTCGCCGAGAGAGAAAGGAGGGCCACCCCGGCTATCACCACCACCATGCCGACCACCGTGAGAAGCGTTAGCGGCTCGTCGAGCAGCAGAGCTGCCGCGATCGCACCGACAAGGGGAGCCGCCGATACCAAGGCTCCGGTGCGAGCCACCCCGACCCGCTGCTGGCTCAATGCCAACAGAGTCCATCCGGCACCGAAATGGAACAGGGTTGCTATTGCGAACGAGACCAGCGCCCACCCCGGTGCTCTGGCGAGATGATCGATCTCTCCGGTGATGATCGAACTGGCCAGCAGTACCACTTCTACCATCACCAGCAGACCGAAGGCGGTGCGGTAAGGGCCAATCAACTGGTTTGATTTGCGATTCAGGGTCTGGGTCACACCGAAGGCAACGGCGGCGACCAGCGCCCAGGCCACGCCGGTCAGAAGGCCCTCCGCCCTGGATCGTGCGGCCCGGGGCCGGCCGGGTCAGGTACCGGCAACCGAGAACCCGGGCAAGAGGCCGGCGGTGGTATCCGGCAGATATTCGAGGTGTCCGACCTTGAGGGTCTTTATCCATCTCTGCTGGCCGAGGGTGAGGGCAATGAAGAATCCCAGCTCGACCAGTTGGGGTTCGGTGAAGTGATGGTGAAGGTCCTCCCACACCTGGTCATCGGCCAGCGCGGCATCCCAGGCGATGGCCTGGGCATAACGGAGAGCCGCTCGCTCACGGTCCGTGTACCGATCCGAGCGCTCGAAGTCCATGAGTTCGTCGATCTTGGTCTCATCCACCCCGCCTGCGGTCGCCAACTCCGAGCGCTGGGTTCCGCAATACTCGCACTCGACGCTCTTCGAGACGTAGAGACGGCACAGTTCTTTGGTTGCGTTGTCGAGAACCCCTTGTTCGAAGGTCATCCGCCACGCCTGGGTGAACGCCTCCAGCACCTCGGGTACGTGGGCCCTGATGGCCTGGCTTTCGGGCCGCGGGGTTCCGTGGTCGCGGGCGTAGTCGATATAGGCCCGCGACCGGCGATCGAGGTCCTCATAGGGGCGATAGCT
>CAZPIZ010000363.1:0-2128 GCA_964586615.1 uncultured Acidimicrobiaceae bacterium
GTCGTCTTCGACGGGAGGCCGAATCGTCGGATCTGATGGTTCTGGGCGGGGGTGGGCTATTTCAGGATCAACAGAAGTTCGACCCGGCCGCCATCCTCACCCCGGCCCACGGCGGCATGAGCTACTGGGCCGGTTTTGCCCTCTTGAGCCATCTGGTGAACAAGCCGCTGGCGATCTATGGCGCCGGTGTCGGACCTCTTTCCACCGAGGAGGGCAAGAGGCTCACGACCGTGTCCTTTCGAGCCGCTTCGGCGGCCTCGGTCCGCGATGAGGAATCGGCCCGCCTTCTCGGCGAGCTCGGGATCCACGAGGTGCCGGTGACTGCGGATCCGGTGTTCACGATGACGGCGGATCGCCAGGTCGGATTGGAGATTCTGGCAAACGAGCACATTCCCGACGGGGAAACGCTCATCGCGGTCGGCATACGCTCGTGGGCCGACGACGGCTTCATTCCTGGTCTGGCTGACCAACTCGACCACCTCATCGAGTCCCACGACGCCCGCGTTGTCTTCGTGCCATTTCAGACCTCGCCGCATCGAGCCGAGAACGACCCGGCGGCGGCGCTTCGAGTCCTGAGCGAGATGAAGCAACGCTCCCGCGCCGCCATCCTCAGAGGCACGTACACCCCCGAGGACAAGATGGCTGTGCAGGCGGCGGCCGCGGTCGTAATAGGTATGAGGCTCCATTCAGTGATCATGGCCGCCACCGCCGGTGTACCGGTTGTCGCCCTCGCCTACGATCCCAAGGTGGTTAACACCATGAAGGTTCTTGGCGCTGGCGAGATGACGCTCGGTCTTGACGACCTGCGATCGCTGGCCGAGAAGACTGGCCAAGCTCTCAACGACCCGAGCTATGGCCCCAACCTGCTCAAACGGGCGAAGACCATGTTTACCGCGGCTGCTCGCAACGACCAGGTTCTGACCGACGCCCTCATGAGACCCCGGCCCGCCCCGGACCCGGTGGTTCGGGAGGCTGCCGAACTGGCGACCCGCCAGCTTGGGATCGGTCTCGAGCTCCAGGAAGTCCACTCCCTCAGGGCTGAGCTGGAAGAACTTCGAACCGACCGCAATCGGATTCAGGCCGAATGGGACCACCTGGTCGGAAGCCGATCGCTGCGCGTGGTCAATAGCTGGTGGTCGATTCGCAACCGGCTCAAGGCAAAGAAGGGGCATGAGGTAGCCGATCCATCAGGTCTGCGTCGCCAGCTCGAAGAGGAGTTGGAACGGATCCTCGAGACCCAGCAGGACGCCGCCGGGATCGTGGTTTATCCCCCCAACATCGGATGGACGGCCCAGCTCTTCCAGCGACCCCAGCAGATGGCGCTGGCCTTCGCCCGGATGGGCTATCTCACGTTCTTCGGAGTCGATTGGGGCGGCGGGGAGGGGGTGCGGGGCTTTCGCTACCAGGAGGACCGGCTCTGCCTGATGGGGATACCAGCCGAGCATCTCTCAATCCTGCGGTCGATCCCCAGCCCCCTCATGATCTCATACGTCTACAACTTCGATTTCGCCCGCCATTTGAACAAGCCGACCACGATCTTTGAGCACATCGATCATCTCGATGTGTTTGGCTCGACCTATCCGATGGAGACGCTCGAGGCATGGTTCGCCGAAGCCACCGCCCGAGCCGATGTGGTGGTGGCCAGCGCCCGCGACCTTCAGATGGAAATGCTGCCCCGGAGATCGGACACGATCCTGTGCCCCAACGGTGTGACCTTCGAGCATTTCGCCGGGTACCGCCCGGGTCCGGCGCCGTCGGATCTGGCAGTGGTTCTGAGTCGCGGCCGACCCATCGTCGGCTACTACGGGGCCCTGGCGGAGTGGGTCGACTACGACCTCCTCGACTACGCCGCCCAGCGTTTGCCAGACCATTCGTTCGTCTTCATCGGGCCCAACTACGACAAGACCATGGATGAAGCCGAGGTCTTCACCAGGCCCAACGTCTGGTGGCTTGGGCCCAAGAGCTACGACGGGCTCCCGGCCTACCTGCACCACTTCTCGGTGGCGACGATCCCCTTCAAGGTGAACGAGGTCACTCATCGGGTGTCCCCTTTGAAGCTCTTCGAGTACATGGCGGGAGGCAAGCCGGTGGTCACGACCGCCATGCGGGAAGCTCAGCATTACGAGCA
>CAZPIZ010000364.1:0-2108 GCA_964586615.1 uncultured Acidimicrobiaceae bacterium
GAGGTGATCGACGCCACGGGAATGATCGTCATGCCCGGGTTCGTCGACAGTCACCGTCACATCTGGGAGGGCCTTCTTCGCAATATCGGGACCGACGTTCCCCTGGAGGGGAGGACCAGCTATATCTCATTCATACTCCACAAGCTGGCACCCGCCTACCGACCGGAGGACGCCTATGTCGGCGGCCTGGTCTCCGCCCTGGGCGCCATCGACGCCGGGATCACAACCCTTCTCGACTGGTCGCATATCCAGGCCTCACCGGCCCACACCGATGCCGTGATCCAGGCTCTCAAAGACTCGGGTCTGCGGGCTGTGTTCGCATACGGGTTCCCCTGGTGGGGCAAGTGGGAGGAGCGTCAACCGAGTTGGTTCGTCCGCGCCGCCACCGAGCATTTCTCCACGAAAGACCAAATGCTCACGATGGCCCTGGCCGCACCCGGCCCCGAGTTCACCGACTTCGAGGTGGCCCGTGACCACTGGAAGCTGGCGCGGGAGACCGGAGTGCGAATCACCACCCACGTCGGGGTGGGGAGCTATGGCCAGGAGAAAAAGGTCCAGGAGATGGGAGAGGCCGGGCTCCTCGGCTCCGATACCACCTACATCCACTGCACCACGCTCAACGACACCGAGATTCAGATGATCGTCGACACTGGCGGCACGGTTTCGCTGGCCTCACCGGTGGAGATGATGATGGGTCACGGGATGCCCCCGATCCAAAAGTTCTTGGACCGGGGTCTCCGTCCCAGCCTCAGTATCGATGTAGAGACCAACGTGCCAAGCGACATGTTCAACCAGATGCGTTCGGTGCTGGGTCTGCAGCGGGCAGTGGCCTCCGCTGAGGGCAAAGCTCAGGTCTCGACCCGTGAGGTTCTGGCCTGGGCCACCGTCGAGGGGGCTCGTGCCAATGGCCTCGATTCGAAGGTGGGCACCCTGACTCCGGGCAAACAAGCAGATGTCATCATGCTCCGCACCGACCGTCTCAACGTGACCCCCCTCAACGATCCGGCCACCGCCGTGGTCGTCGGAATGGACACAGGCAACGTCGACTCGGTTTTCATCGCAGGAAGGGCCATGAAGAGAGACGGCAAGTTACTGCACGTCGATTGGAACGCTGTCATGAAAGCAGTGAGTGAATCGCGCGACGCTTTGATCGCCAGGTCGGGGTTCAAGCTGCCGCAGATTTAGGGGTAGGTTCTCCGGCCTCGAGCTCAGCCCGCCTGCCCGACGCCGTCGGTCTCCACCTGCCACAGGCGACCCCGCCCGTTCCCGGCGCGAAAGCCGACGCCGAAGTCGGTCACCCAAAGATCGGATCCGACAAAGCAGCAGTTGGTTGGGAGGGCCTGATCGTCGAGATACAAATGGTCGAGGATTTCTCCCGTGGGACCGACGATGGTGATGCCATGTGAGGCAGAGGTGGCGATGAAGAGGCGCCCGTCGGCGGCGATGGCGAGGCCGTCGGGGACATGGTTCTCGGGAAGTGTGCAGAGCAGAACTCGCCTTCCTTCGTCCAGTACACAGACAGCCCGCGAGTAGGACTCGACCCAGACCAGTCGCTCATCGGGGGTGAACGCCAATCCATTCGTGTATGAAGGTGGAAGCTCGATCAGAACCTCACCCCCATCGTCGCCCAGAGCGAACAATCGGTTGGTGGCCCGGGGGGTGTTGGGATCGTACGGCTCCGAGGGGTCGGTGAAATAGAGTCGGCCATCAGGTCCGAACACCAGATCGTTCGGCGCCTGCAAGGGAACCCCGGCGATCTCGGCCGTCACCGTCGTGATCTCACCTTCGAGCGATATCCGCTCGATCGACGGCACAGCAGGTACGGCAGCCCTCCAATCGTCGACGACTCCACCGTTCTGGGCCGCGTACAGGAAACCGTCGGGGCCGTAGGTCACCGCGTTCGGTGCACCCGGGCCGACCGAGATGGTCGAGACCCTGGTGCCGTCGAACGCGGACACCATCCCCAGTACCTGTTGGACGAAGGCGATGCGACCATCGGGCAGGGCCACCGGTCCCTCCGGAACCTCCAGACCCCTCGCCATCACTTCATGCCTCATGGTGCCGATTCCTCCTGACGCCGGTCAGGTTCTGGTGGTGATGGTCGTGTG
>CAZPIZ010000365.1:0-2100 GCA_964586615.1 uncultured Acidimicrobiaceae bacterium
CTTCTCAGTCCGGCAATCTGAGACTGGCATCGAGAAGCCTGAGCGAGGCACGGACTAAGGGCTTGGCGAATCGCGGGCGGTTGGGTTGGTTCCAGGCAGGCCTGATGAGCGCGACGCTTGCCATGGCGCCAAGGCGCCGCCTCAGGCAGGCCCAGGACGCAGACGCCCAGCGCGAAAGTCGGGATCATTGCTCGGCCACCGAATGTGAACTGGACCCGGTCCCGAGACCGGTCGACGTGAAGCCGATGACGGCAAGGACGGCGGCGACCGCAGTGATCAACCCGAAGATCACGACCGGAGCCGGATCGACGCTGAGACCGGCGGCGGCACCAACTCCGAAGATGGCGAGGACGGACAACTACCCGGAGACCGCTTCGCGAAGTGGCGCACGGGCGCCGGATACGACTCCGACGCCGGTCGGATACAGGGTGGCGCTGGCGGCGACCGCGAACCCGATAGCGAGCACCAGCCAGACGAGGCCCACCAGACGGGGCGCCAAGGTCGCCGATCTCAAACGCGCTTTTGAGGGCCGTAGTGCGATATGGGAAGCCCTGAAGTGTCGCGATCCGCCGCTTCGGCCCTCAACGCTGGCTCTCCAGCGTCCGACGCCGCTTCTCGTACTCGTCTCCTTCGATCTCACCCAGGGCGAACCGACGCTCGAGAATGTCGATCGGATCGGACTCTCGCCGGCGTGTCGGAGCCGTCGACCTAATGGCCCAGACGATCAGGGCCACTAAAGCCACCCAGAAGACGATCATCATGGTCCACCCGAAAAAACCCATGGTGTTCCAGTACATCATGTCCATCACCTCGGTTGCCAAGATATCCCACCGGGGGCGGGGAAGAACAGGGGAGAAAGACCTAGTCCTTCACACCTGCCCGGACCGAATGCCCGCCTCGGCTCCCTCTCCATGAGACGGTTCGCCGACGTCCGTTTCGCGGAGGCTCCACTCCACGCGTTTCCGCCTGATCTGTACCGGCAAAGATCGACTGGATGAACGCCGGACCTCAAGGAGTGGCGGTTGGTCGGGCTCGGAGGTAGACGAACCAATACACGAGCCCTACGAGAACAGCTCCGCCCACCACGTTGCCAAGGGTCGCGGCGCTGATATTGGTGATCAGGCCGACTGCATCGAGGTTGGCGAGACGATCGGATGGCAATGCTGCTGCATCGACGACAGCCGGCTGATTCGATAACAGCAAACCTATCGGTATGAAGTACATGTTGGCGATGCTGTGCTCGAACCCGGCGGCTACGAAGGCCGATATGGGAAATACGATGGCCAAGACCTTGTCGGTCAGACTGCGGCCGGCAGTGGCCAGCCACACCGCCAGACAGACGAGGGCGTTGGCCAGGATTCCTCGCACGAAGACCACCTCGAACGAGAGGCTCGCCTTGGTGGCGGCGATCGACAAAGCTGTAGCCCCCACCGAGTTGCCGGCCACTGTCCACCAATCGGCCAAATACACGAGCATCACCACCGACAGCGCCCCCACCGCGTTGCCGGCGTAGACCAGCATCCAGTTCTTAAGCAGCCGTCCGAGGGTGATGTGCCTGCTCACCCAGCTCATCACCACCAGGTTGTTGCCGGTGAACAGCTCGGCTCCAGCCACCACCACCAGGATCAGGCCGAGTGAGAACGCCGCTCCGGCGAGCAGCCTGGTTGGTCCGTCACCGAGCGTTGACCCCGTGCTGACGACGGTGGACAACACAGCACCGAGAGCGATGAAGGCACCGGCGACGACGCCCAGGACGAACGTGGTGAGGACCGAGGCGTCGGCCTTGGCCACTCCCTTTGTTTCGACCAGCCGCGCGATCTCGCCCGGTGAGAAACTGTCGACACCCGTCATCGGGTGCGGCGACGACTGGCCGCCCAAGGCAGATTCGCTCGGACTTGTTGGATCCTTGGCAATCACTGGCGCTCCCTTTCCGGCGTATGATCGCAAACCGGAAGGCACCCAGGCGGAATGTCTTCATTCGGAACATCGGGTCCCTCGACCACATGGTCCGATTCATCCCACGGAGTGCCTCCACAACCGTAGCTACCACGAACTCGACCGCGGTTCCATAGACCCAAACGGCAAGAACCCCGGGAGGCC
>CAZPIZ010000366.1:0-2099 GCA_964586615.1 uncultured Acidimicrobiaceae bacterium
GCAATCGCGCAGGCCGGAGGCGATTCCGAAACGCCAATACCTGTCTCTGACATTGAGGTTCTTTACACCGTCGATTACCCCCTTCAGTTGGTCGGTGTAACGAACCTCGACATCGACCGGGCCTCCGCCGCTGCGATCGACCATCTCGGAGGTGGACGCGTCACCGACACCGAAATCGGAGACGAAGAGTCCTACTACGAGGTCGAGGTCGCCCTCGAGGACGGCAGCCAGGTCGACGTCCAATTGGACGAGAACTTCAACGTCGTGGGCACCGAAGCCGACGCCCGCGATGCCGAAGGATCGGCCGGGGACTGATCAACCGTCGGCTCCCCGGCGCGCCCCACAACAGGAGACCTATATGCCCACCCGAATCACCCCATCAACCCTGATATCGCGGGGGAGCCGGCCGCAGAGGTTGGCACGCGTCATGGCTGCTGCCACTCTCGTCATGCTTTCTGCCTGCGGCGCAAATGCCAGTCCCGGCAACACGACCACCGTCGCGCCCACAGACGTCACCTCCAGCCCGACTGCCGTCGATCTCCCGCAAGGAGCCGAGTCGGTCGACCTAAACCCGGACGACTTCACGACCGAAATCGACAATCCCTATTTCCCGTTAGAGCCGGGCACTCGCTGGACCTATCGTGAGGTGGGCCCGGAAGGCGAGGTGATGGAAGTAGTGATCATTGTGACCGATCTCACCAAGGAAATCGCCAACGGTGTGACCGCCCGGGTAGTCCGTGACACCGTCACCCTGGACGGCGAGATCATCGAAGACACCTTCGATTGGTATGCACAGGACCAGGATGGCAACGTCTGGTACTTAGGGGAAGACACTGCCGAGTTCGAGAACGGCGAGATCACATCCACCTCCGGTTCCTTCGAAGCGGGGGTTGACGGGGCTCTGCCTGGAATCGTCATGCCGGCCAATCCAGCCCCGGGATGAAATACCGCCAGGAGTACTACCAGGGCGAGGCGGAAGACAATGGAGAGGTGTTGAGTGTCAACGAGATGGCCGACGTGCCCTTTGGCCACTTTGAAGAAATGCTCTTGACCAAGGACACCATCACGATCGAACCCGACGTGCTGGAGTACAAGCTCTATGCCAGAGGCGTCGGTCCTGTCCTTATCCTCGACGTCTCTGGTGGCAGCGGCAGGGAAGAACTCGTCAACGTCGACACCGCCCCTGAGAACGCGGGAACGGGACCTCTCGGTGACCCCAATCCCTGAGGCGATAGAGATGGATTCGCGGATCGCACGCCCTCCGTTGGTTAGGCCGAAAGGGCCACTCCCGACAGGTTGACCACCCGGTCGCCGAGAGGAGCGTCGAGGGTTACGACAACGGTCCTTTCGACCGCCATCGCCACACAGGTGGCGGCGATATCGCCGACCCCGCGGAGGATCTCGACGTCGACCGAGGTCTCGGTCTCGACCACTTCGACGCTATGGATGACGTCGCAGGGCTCGACCCCCATCCACATCTTGAACCGCAGCTCGGTTGCCTCCGCAGAGGCTTCCTCCAGCACGGCATCGGTGACGGGCTGGGGATTCTGAGCGTTGCCGGTGGGCACCGCCACCTCGCCGCCTTCACCCGTCCCGTCCTCGATGACCACATCGACACAGTCGGTGACCCCGGGCGCACACATGCCGAGCGAGTTCCCGGACGGTGCCGTGGTTGAGGCGGCGTTCCCGCCACAGGCGGCAAGCGCCAGGACCCCGATTACAAGCAGAGAGAGATAACGCGATTTCATGCCACTTTGACGGTGGCGGCTGGAAAAGGGTTCCGCCCGGTGCCCGGCGGGTCCGGCCGGAATCTCACCCTTTCTTATTGGGTCCTCAGCTGTGGTGGGGTTCGAGTTGGGGTGTTTGAACCCTGGGCCGTGAGATGTGAGATGTTGAAGAGGAGGGCGTCTAACCCAGAAAGCTCCGCACCTCTTCGAGGAATCGCTGTGGATGCTCGATGTGGGGAGAGTGTCCGCAGTTCTCGAGGATGACCTCGCGGTAATTGCCGGCTCGCTCCAGAACGGCTCGCAACTGGGACACCATTGGTTGGGGCGGAAATACTTCCTCGCCGGGCCAACCGGGGACGTATCCCAGCGATC
>CAZPIZ010000367.1:0-2079 GCA_964586615.1 uncultured Acidimicrobiaceae bacterium
TATCGGGCCGGGATCGCCACCCGCTCTCGGATTCTTGACGCCTCTCGCGGTCTTCTGGCCGAAGGAGGGTTGGAGGCCGCCACCGTCAAGGCGATTTGTGCCCGGGCCGGGATCCTGCCGGGAAGCTTCTACAACCTTTTCCAGTCCAAGGAAGAGGCCGTGCTCACCGTGGTCAGAGACGCCATTGCTGCCGTCGAACCGGTGCCGGCCGGACCCGAGGAGACCGTCGCCGATCTGGTCAATGCCTTCGTGCGTTTCGTCAACACCGAACCGGTCATCGCCCGGGTGTACCTGATCATGGCGGTGTCTGGCGGGCTGACTGATCACAGCATCAGAAGGCGCGTGCTTCGCCATCATCAGGCCAGGGTCGAGCGATTCAACAGTGCCCTCAGACATCTCCATCCGCGGCTTGGACCACAGCGGGCCGACGAACGAGCCGAGGCCCTGGTGGCGGCCCTTACCGGCTACGCCCTCCACGCCATTCTCGATTCCGACTTCGATCTCGCCAAGCACGCAGAACGACTGCTTGAACTGTGAACGCAATCTCGGCCCCGGTGCTGTCGGTGCTTGCGGTGGGGCCTTACGACAACCGCGTCTACATCCTCTCCTGCCCCGAGACCAAGAAAGCGGTGGTCATCGATGCCGCCAACGAAGCCGACCGGATCCTTGCGGCTTGTCAGGGTCTGGAAGTTCAGGCGATCCTCACCACCCATGGTCACTCCGACCACATCCAGGCGGTTGATGCCGTCAAGGCGGCGCTCGGAGTTCCCTTCCTTCTCCATCCCGCCGACCGGGAGATCGCCGGTCGGAGCTTCGACGGGCCCCTCGAGGAGGGTCAGGAGTTCGCGGTGGGGACGATCAACGTCCACGTAATTCATACCCCGGGTCACACCCCGGGATCGGTCTGTTTCGTGGTGGAGCCGGTGATCTTCTCGGGCGACACCCTCTTCCCTGGAGGGCCCGGAGCGACCCGGTCGCCGTATTCCAGCTTCGGTCAGATCATGGACTCGGTCGAGAAACGGCTGATGGTCCATCCGGACCCGACAGTCATCTACCCGGGACACGGGGCGGAGACCACCCTCGGCCAGGAGCGGCCCCATCTGGAGGAATGGCGAGAACGTGGCTGGTAACCCTGGCGCCGCCCATCGGTGGGAAGTTGCGATCCAGGTCAGAGGGTCTTACGCCGAGATCCTCACGGCCGCCAGATGGGCCGAGTCCTTCGGGCTTGCGGCGTTGGCGGTGCCCGACCACTACCTGGCCTCTCCAACCGAACTCGAGGAGCCGGCCTGGGATAGCTTGGTCCAACTCGCAGGGCTAGCCCGAGAGACCACGCGGATCGAGCTCGTTGACCTGGTCTCACCGATCACATTCCGCCACCCCGCGGTGTATGCCAAAGCGGCGGTGACCATCGCCGACATGTCCGACAACCGGTTCTGGTTGGGGATGGGGACCGGTTGGATGGAAGAAGAACATCGCTTGTTCGGGTTCGACTTCCCGGACATCGCCGAGCGCTTCCTGATGCTCGAGGAAGCTCTTGGATATCTCGACGCCATGACACACGGGATCGGCTTCGAAGGGCGTCACTACCGCCTGGAGAGCTTTGCGACAGCCCCTCCGTTCCGGGTGCCGATCGTGGTCGGCGGCTCCGGCCTGACCAAGACTCCGGAACTGGCCGGACATTTCGCTCGTGAGTACAACCTCTTTCCCAACAAGGCCGGAGATATCGCCAAGCGGATCGAACAGTGCCTCCAGACCGCGACCCTGCGGGGTCGGAGTCCCGACGACATCCGGTTGACCTTCACCTGCGTCGCCGTGGCTGGTCTGGACGAGTCCGGTTATCGCAAGGCCCTCGAAAGCCAAGGCGCCTCGTTACAGCGTGATCCCGATCAACTGGCCAAGAGGCTCGAGTACCGCGGGATTCCCCATGGAACCCGAGAACAGGTCCTCGACGACATGAACCGTCTCGCCGATCTCGGCGTCACCCGGATCTATCTCCAGTGCGGGACCACCGATCCGACCGAGCTGGAGAAGATGGTGACGCCGTTTCTTTGCTGAGGAGGAGGAAGACGGAAGCGGAAG
>CAZPIZ010000368.1:0-2060 GCA_964586615.1 uncultured Acidimicrobiaceae bacterium
ATCGTCCCCACATTCACATGCGGCTTCGTCCGCTCAAACTTCGCCTTACCCATGGGAATACCTCCTCGACTCTTTATGACTGATGACTTGTGACTTGTGACTGGTGACCTGGCTCACGACCCTCTCCTCGCAGCAATTACTTCCTCGGCAATGGAGTTGGGCATGTCCTGATAGGAATCGAACTGCATGCTGTACGAGGCCCGGCCCTGGCTTAACGACCGCAGGTCGGTTGCGTATCCGAACATCTCTGACAGTGGTACATGGGCACGGACCGTGCGGGCGTTGCCGCGCTGACCCATTTCGCCTACCTTCCCGCGTCGAGCCGAGAGGTCGCCGACCACTGAGCCCATGTATTCCTCGGGGGTTGTGACTTCGACCTCCATGACCGGCTCGAGCAGCTTGAGTCCCGCTCTCTTGGCGGCTTCCTGCACTGCCATCGAACCTGCGATCTTGAAGGCCATCTCGGACGAGTCGACGTCGTGGTAGGTGCCATCGATCAGGATCGCTCTGACGTCAACGACCGGGTAGCCGGCCAGGATCCCGTTCTCGAGCGCCTGTTCGATTCCTTCGTCCACGGCGGGGATGTACTCGCGGGGAATGCGTCCGCCCTTGACCTGGTCGACGAACTCGTAACCACCACCGGGGCCGGTCGGCTCCAGGTTGATGATGACGTGACCGTATTGGCCCTTTCCACCGGATTGACGGATGTACTTTCCCTCGACCTTGTTGATCGGGCCCTTGATGGTTTCCCGATAGGCCACCTGAGGTTTGCCGACGTTGGCATCGACCCTGAACTCCCGCAGCAGTCGATCGACCAGAATCTCGAGGTGGAGCTCGCCCATCCCGGCGATGATCGTTTGACCCGTTTCCTCGTCGGTTCTGACCAGGAAGGTGGGATCCTCCTCCGACAGACGATGAAGCGATTCCGATAGCTTTTCCTCGTCGGTTTTGGTCTTGGGTTCGATGGCGACCTGGATGACCGGGGCGGGGAAGGTCATCGATTCGAGCTGAATCGGATGGCTCGGATCGGAGAGGGTGTCACCGGTGGTGGTGTTCTTGAGGCCCACACCGGTCACGATGTCACCGGTGAACACGGCGTCGATGTCTTCGCGATGGTTCGCGTGCATCCGCAGCAGACGGCCAAACCGCTCCTTCTTGCCGGTGCTGGTGTTGAGGACGGTGTCACCCTTTTGGAGGGAACCGGCGTAGACCCGGAAGTAGGTGAGCTTGCCGACATGGGGATCGGTCATGATCTTGAAGGCCAGCGCCGAGAAGGGCTCGGTGTCGCTGGCCTCCCGGTGGATCACGACGTCTTCGACGCCGGGCTTGAAGCCGTTGATCGGGGGCAGGTCGGCCGGGCTGGGAAGGTAGGCGAGGATGGCGTCAAGCAGAGGCTGGACGCCCTTGTTCTTGAAGGCGGACCCGCAGAGGACGGGCACAAAGATCTGCTCGATGGTCCCGGCCCTGACCGCGTGGCGGATTTCGTCGGGAGTGATCTCCAAATCCTCAAGGTACTTCTCGAGCAACTTCTCATCGGCCTCGGCTGCGACCTCGAGCATCTTGCCCCGCCATTCGTTGGCCTTGGCGAGCATGTCCTGGGGAATGTCGATGGTGTCCCATACCTTGCCGTCGTCGCCCTTCCAGACATGGGCCTTCATCTCGATCAGGTCGACCACGCCGACGAAGTTGGCTTCCCGACCGATCGGAATCTGGAGCACGAGCGGGTTGGCCTGAAGCCGGTCGATGATCGAGCGGATATCTGCATAGAAATCGGCCCCGGTGCGGTCGAGCTTGTTGATAAAGCAGATGCGAGGCACCTTGTATCGATCCGCCTGGCGCCACACGGTTTCGGACTGGGGCTCGACACCGGCAACTCCGTCGAAGACGGCGACGGCGCCATCGAGGACCCTGAGGCTGCGCTCGACCTCGACCGTGAAGTCGACGTGGCCAGGGGTATCGATGATGTTGATGTGATGGTCGTGCCAGATGCAGGTGGTGGCAGCGGAGGTGATCGTGATCCCCCGCTCCTGCTCCTGCTCCATCCAGTCCATGGTGGCGGC